>NZ_BAAGPS010000001.1:194543-265160 GCF_054783935.1 Streptomyces pseudoechinosporeus | reverse complement strand
GAGGGACTCAGCGATCAGGTGCTCCACACCACAGTGCCTCCGTCCACGATGACCACCTTGCCGTCCTTTCGCAGGACCAGCTTCGCGCCCTGGTGGCCGTTGCTGCCCGCGCCCCATATGGGCTTGTCGTCGGCGTTGAGGATCACGAGGTTGCCGTCCGTCTGGAACCGGGCCGTATGGTCCTCTCCGCTGGTCCGGGACGCCCAAGTCGCCTTGCCGTCCTCGTTGTAGACGACGAGGTTGCCGTCCCGCTGCATGATCATGCTGATCCGGTTCGTGCTCCAGGACTGGCCGACGGAGAGCGAGCTGCCGGCCGGTACGACTGTGCTCGTCCACTCCTTGGGCTGTTCCGTCTCCTCCGTCGCGGTGGCCGACTCGCGACTGGTGGCGGAGGAAGACGGCGTGCTCCTGGGGGAGCTTTCCGCCTTCTGGTCCGAGGTCGCGCCGGCCGCGGCGGGGGCGCTCGGTGTGGCGGACGTCTTCGACGGCGTGGCGCTCGGGGAGGCGGAGGGCCGCTCGGTGGTGCGGTCGCCCAACGCCGGGCCCGAGGGCGCCGTCGGCCCGGAGCCGGCCGACGCTTGGCCGTCGTCCTTGCCCAGCAGCGACACGACGCCCCCGGCGACCAAGAGCGTCACCAGGACGGCGGCGCCTGCCAGAAGGAGCCCGAGCTTTCTGGGCTTTCTGGCGGCGGACGGGACAGGCGGCACAGGGGCCGGGTCCGGCGCCGGGGACGGGGACGGGCCGACCGCGGTACGGCTCCGGCCGGAGGCGCGGCCCCGGCTCCCGCCGGGACCAGGGCCGGGACCAGGAGTGGTGCCGGTGCTGGGCATCTGGTGTGCGATGGCCCTCGCGAACAGCGCATCGGGGGTCGGGCGCTGCTCGGGCTCCTTGGCCAGGCAGTCCGTGATGAGGGCGGCCAGGACCGGGTCGGCGGCGGTCACGGCGTCGAGCACGTCGTCCTGGGGCGGCTCGTACGCGACCCGGTGCATGACGCCCACGCCCGTGCCGTCGCCGAAGGGCGCGTTCCCGGTCACCGCGTACGTGAGTGTCGTGGCCAGCGAGAAGACGTCGGACGCGGTGGTCACCGGCTTGCCGCGCGCATGCTCCGGCGACATGTACGCGGCGGTGCCGACGTAGTGCCCCGTCGCGGTGATGGAGCTGGCGTCGGCGGCCTGGGCGACGCCCAAGTCGATCACGCGGGCGCCCCCGTCGGCCAGGATCACGTTGGAGGGCTTGAGATCGCGGTGGACGATCCCGGCCCGCGCCATGGCCTGGACCGCCTGCACCAGGTCGGCCGCGAGCCGCCAGGCCGCCGCCGCGTCGAGCGGCCCGTGCTCGTCGACCGCGTCGGCGAGGGTGGGCCCAGGGATGTACTCGGTCGCCATCCACACCAGGTCCCCGTCCTGGCCGCTGCCCATCAGCCGCGCGATGTACGGCCCCCGGACCTGCTCCAGCGCTCCGACTTCCCGCCCGAACCGCTTCCGGAAGTGCTCGTCCTCCGCGTACTCCGGCCGGATCACCTTGACGGCCGCCAGCCTGCCGGCTCCGCTCACCTCACGTCCGAGGTAGACGCGCCCCATCCCGCCGCTGCCGAGCACCGACACCAGGGCGTACGGCCCCACCCGCCTGGGATCGCCGTCCCGCAGCGGCTTTCCGGTCGGTGGTTTCGCGTCGGCTGCACCTGACCCGCCGCCGTGGTGGTCTCGCATGGGGGATTCCGGTTCTCTCGCACAGCTGTATGAGCGCGAGCGTAGCGCAAGCGCCTTGTGAGGAAGGCGAGTTGCTCTGGACGCCGACGCGGAGGGACACGGAAGGACGTCACGTGCGGGAGCGGGCCGGCCGTCGGGCGAGTCGCTGTCAGACGAGCCGCTTGCGGCCCCAGAGGAAGATGAACACCGTGACGGCGGCAAGCAGGGCGAACAGGATCGCGGAGCCGAGCCACTGCATGCTGGTCATCTGGGAGATCGGCAGATAGTCCACCCGCCAGCCCACGACATCGGCCTGCTTCAGACAGGCGGCGGCCGCCTTCTCCGTCTCCTCGCCCGCGCAGGTGCTCCAGCCGAGCAGGTCTCCGGTGCTGGTGATGTACGACTGGTCGATCTGGTAGGCGGCATCGGGCAGTTCGGGGAACGCGTCCTCGCTGGCGCCCTGGTTGGTGGTGACCGTGACGACCTCGCCGAGGCTTGTCCGGAAGTAGCCCCAGACAACCTGTACGACGACGGCGAAGCCGAAGGTGACCACCATGGCCGCCAGGGTGCGGCGCAGCACCATGCCGATCGCCACACCGCTCACCATGGTGAAGAGGGCGAGGGCGACGGGCACGGGCCCTGTGGTGTCGAACGCTTCGCCGGAGGTCCAGTCCAGGACGGTGTTCTGGTCCTTGACCACGTTCCACCACCAGCTGAACGCGGCGGACAGCGCCACTGTGCTCACCACGACCACCAGCGCGGTCACGCCGAGTTTGGTGGCCAGCCAGCGGACCCGGCTCACGGACTGGGCGGCGACGAGCTTGGCCGTGCCGTGCTCCAGGTCGCCCGCGAGCAGCGGCGCGCCGACGAAGACGCCGAGGAGTACGGGGATCAGGCCCAGGGCGAGGGAGACGGGCTGGAACGCTTGGGCGTACGGCTCGAAGGCCTTGCCCCAGACCGCGGCGTCGGAATCGGGCCAGCCGTGGCCGGTGAGAAAGTTCATCATCTCGGCGCGCTGGTAGACGATCCACGCCAGGCAGAGCACGCTCGCGCCGAGGATCGTCCAGTGGGTGGCCCGGTGCTGGCGCCAGACCAGCCAGGCGATTCCACTGAGCCGGGGCCGACGGGCCGGGGGCGCGGTGGACGCGGCCGGGGCTGGGGTGTTGGTGAGGGTGCTCATGCCGCCACCGCCCGAGTGTTGTACGCCTGACCGGGGATCTGGGCGGTGGGGGTGATCAGGGGTGGTGCCTCGGGGGAGCGCAGATAGGCGAGCAAGAGTTCCTCCAGGTTCGGGGTGTCGGCCTGCCACCGGCCGGTCACCGGTACGTCGGGACGTATGAGGGCGGTGAACCGGCCTCCGCTGCCGCGGGTTTCGACGACGGTGTGGTGGGCGAGCTCCTCGGGGAGACGGGCGCCGTCGTTGGCGCCGGTGACCAGGGTGTGGGCGTACAGCAGTTCCTCCACCTCGCCCGCGAGGCGCAGTTCGCCGGAGGCGATGACGAGCAGGAAGTCGCAGACGTTCTCCAACTCGGAGAGCATGTGGGAGGACAACAGCACGGTGGTGCCGTGTTCGGCGGCCTCTGCTGTCAGGGCGCCCATGAGCTCATGGCGTACCAGCGGGTCGAGGTCGGACATCGGCTCGTCGAGCAGCAGCAGATCGGGGCGCTTGCCGAAGGCGAGCGCGAAGGCGACCCGGGTGCGCTGCCCGCCGGAGAGGGTGCCGATCTTCGCCTCCAGAGGCACATTGCCCGCGCGGACGATGGCCTCGGCGGCCCGCTGGTCCCAGCCGGGGTTCAGCTCGCGGCCCATGCGCAGCGTCTCAGCGACGGTGAAGCGGCGGAACAGCGGCTTCTCCTGGGAGAGGAAGGCGGTACGCCGGCCTGCCTCCGCGGATTCCGGGGCGGCGCCGAACACCTTGAGGGAGCCCTCCGTGGGCTCCAGCAGATTGCCCGCGATCCCCAGCAGCGTTGTCTTTCCCGCCCCGTTGGGTCCGACGAGCCCGCAGATCCGGCCGGCCGGCAGCCGGAAGGAGCAGTCCCGCAGGGCCCAGCCCCGCCGGTACTTCCTGCCCACCCCATACGCTTCCATCGCCGACTCCCCGGCGCGCATCGCGTCCCTCATCTGTGCTCCCTGCTTCGCTTCCTGAGGTTTCCCTGTAGCTGACGGCCGCTGTGGCGGTGATGCCACTCTGGCCCGCCGTCCCGGGACGGCGGATCTTGCGAAAGGCAGATCTTCAGCGGATCACTACGACTTTTGGCCGAGTGCCCGGCTACGCTCCCCGGCATGAGGTTGCGGTTATGGTCCTGGCTGCGCGCGGCGGCGTGGCCCGTGGTGGTTCTGCTGCTGCTCGGTCTCGGTCTGTTTGACCGCACGTTCGGCGCGTTCGGCTATCGCGTCCACTACACGTTCGGCGCGCTCGACGGCAGCACGATCGGTCCGCTCCTGCTTGGATCGGCTCTGTCGGCGGTTGCCGCTCTGCTGCCCTGGCCCCGGCTGGGCGCGCGGGGCCTGCCGTTGGCGGCCGGTGTCGCGGCGGCGGTGTCGCTCGGCGCCACGATCGCCGTCTACGTCATCGCGCGGTGGCCCGTCGGGGAGGACGGGATCGTCGTGGAGGATCCGTACGGATTCACCGAACCGGCGGCGCTGCTCGGGCTGTTGCTGCTGACCGCCTGGCGCGGGAAGCCGGTGTGGGCGGGGGTGGTCGCACCGGTGTGCATCGCGGCGATCGTCCTGCGCCCGCTGGCCGTCAAGGTCGACTTGGGCAACGTGGTCGTGGCGTTCTTCTTCGCCCTGGCGGCAGCGGCGGCCCTGGGCATCGGCCTGACGGTACGCCTGGTCCTCGCGGACCGGCTACGGCGGGAGAGCGCCGTACGGATGGAGCAGCGTGCAGAGTTCGCCCGGGACCTGCACGACTTCGTCGCCCACCATGTGACGGGCATCGTCATTCAGGCGCAGGGAGCCCGCACGATCGCCGCCAAGCGACCGGAGCTGGTGGCGCCCGCGCTGGGACAGATCGAGCAGGCAGGGGCGGAGGCGCTGAAGTCGATGCGCGCCATGGTCGGAATGCTGCGCGAAACCGCCCCCGAAGGGGCGGACGAAGCGCGGGACGTGGCCCTCGCGCCGCTGGCGGGAATCGACGAAGTGCGGTCCCTCGTCGAGGGCTTCGCCCCGGTCGGCGCCAGCCAGGCCCGGCTCTTGACGGAGGGCGAGTTCGGGG
Organism: Streptomyces pseudoechinosporeus; assembly: GCF_054783935.1. Taxonomy (NCBI): domain Bacteria; kingdom Bacillati; phylum Actinomycetota; class Actinomycetes; order Kitasatosporales; family Streptomycetaceae; genus Streptomyces; species Streptomyces pseudoechinosporeus. The sequence goes on along the minus strand of NZ_BAAGPS010000001.1, from coordinate 260,255 downwards.
ATCTGCCGGTGGAGGTGGTCACCACCGTGCACCGGGTGGTGATGGAGGCGCTGACCAACGTACGCAAGCATGCCCGCGACTTCACCGAGGTGGAGGTGCGCCTGGTCCGGTCCGGAGACCGGGTCACCGTGAACGTGAGCGACGACGGACGGCCACGGGCCGGCCGCCAGGCCCTCCAGGCGCTGGGCGGGGGCTTCGGGCTGCAGGGGCTGAGCGAACGGGTGGGCATGGTCGGTGGCCGGGTCAAGGCGGGCCCCGCACCGGACGGGGGCTGGAGCACCGAGGCGACGCTGCCCGTGAGCGACTCCGTGGGTGACCCCGTGAGGAGCGCCGCATGACGATCCGTGTGCTGATCGCCGACGACCAGGCCATGGTCCGCACCGGCTTCATGATGATCCTGGCCGCCGAGGACGACATCGAGGTGGTCGGGGAGGCGGTGGACGGTCTGCAGGCGGTGGAACTGGCCGAACGGCACCGGCCGGACGTGGTGCTGATGGACATCCGTATGCCCCGGATGGACGGCCTGGAGGCGCTGCGCCGACTGACCCGGCCCGGCCTGGTCGACCCCCCGAAGGTCGTCGTGGCCACGACGTTCGACGACGACGAGTACGTCCACCGCGCTCTGCAGGACGGCGCCTGCGGCTTCCTCCTCAAGGACTCCGGCCCCGCGCTGCTGGTCGAGGCGATCCGAGCTGCGGCATCCGGCGAAGCCCTGGTCAGCCCGTCCATCACCCTCCGCCTGCTGCGAAGCCTGCCGGCCGCGGCCTCGCCCGGCCCCGGCGAACCGCAGCCGTCCGGGCTGTCGGCCCGCGAGACGGACGTGGTGCGGCTCGTGGCGGGCGGCCTCACCAACGCGGAGATCGCCGCCGAACTGTTCATCTCCATAGGCACGGTGAAGACCCACCTGGGCAACGTGAAGACCAAACTCCCCGCCCGCAACCGCGTCGAGATCGCCGCATGGGCCTGGCGCTCAGGCCTCGTCGACCAGTGAGGTCGCAAGTCGACCGGTGAGGTCTCAACTGTCCTGATCGTGCTCCGTCGCCGGCCGCCGGGCCATCGGCGGCGCCGCCGTGAGGCGCCGGTCAGTTCGCGGCGGCAGGTGACGGCCGGGACGTGGGTCGGTCCGGCCTTACGGAGAAGACCGTGTTGCCCGCCACCGCCGTGATCCAGCCGCTGTCACGGCGATCGCTCGATTGCCCGACAGGCGCCTGCGGCCCGGACGCTCTTCGTCAGCGGGGCGCCTGCCGGGGCAGGTTCGAGAACGGGCGCCGTCCGGCACGCCGTCGAGTCGGTCAGGCCGGGCCTGTGAAGGTCCACTTCCCGTGCCCGACGCGGAAGACGACGAACGCGGCGTCGCTGCGCAGGAACTCCGCGCCCTTCGGCGCGGCCACCCGGTCGCGCGCCTCTCCCGGCACATGCACCTCGGCCGTCGAGCCCACCGGCACCCGCACCGACAGCCGCAGCTCCCGGTCAAGGCGCGACCAGAACACGGCGGCCTCGCCGCGCACCGTACGGATCGACGTACGGGCCCAGTTCACTCCCGTACGGGCGTCGGGGCGCACCGAGAAGGTGCGGTAGCCGGCGTCCCCGGGGCGCAGCCCGGCCACGTTCTCGTACAGCCACTGCGCGACCGTGCCCTGGAAGTAGTGGTCGCGGGAGCGGGAGTCCAGCTCCCACATCTCCCACATGGTGTCGGCGCCGTTGGCGTGCCAGTACCCCCAGCCCGGATAGGTGCGTTGGGTCGCGACGGCGTGTGCCACGTCCGGGCGGCCGTGGGCGCACAGCACCTTCAGCAGCACACTCGTGCCCAGGCAGCCGGTGTTCAGATGGTTGCCGCGCGCCTCGAGGTCCGCCACCAGGCTGTCCAGCACCAAGGTGCGGGCGCCGGGCGGCACCAGGCCGAAGGCCAGGGGAATCGCGTTGGACGTCTGCCGATATCCGGGGTCCTTCGCCGTGCGGTAGTGGCCCTCCGGACTCAGGAACGCCTCGTTGAACGCGGTCTTCAGGTTCTCGGCCGCCTCCCGGTACCGCTTCACGACCTCGCCCTCACCCAGCAGTGCGCCCATTTCGGCGGTGTGCAGCAGCGCCCGGTGGAGGTAGGCGGTCGCGGTCAGCCGGGTGTCCTCCGGGGGAATGCCGCCGCCGTAGCCGGGCGGCAGCCAGTCGCCGAGCGCCGTGACCGCAAGGCCGTCCCGCAGCCGGGACAGCTCCCAGTCCAGGTACCGGGTCAGGGTCGTCCAGTGTTCGCGGGCGACGCGCTCGTCCCCGTACACCCGGTACATCTCGCGGACGACGAACGGGTACACGGTCGTCCATTCGGGCGCGGGGGCCAGCTCGTTGTAGCCCCAGCCGCCGCTCGGCACGATCACCGGCAGCTGCCCCTCGCCGGTCTGGCTGTCCGCCAGATCGCCCAGCCACTTGGACAGGAAGCGGTGTATCCCGAAGGCGTACGCCATCACCGGCGTGCCGAGCTGGGCGTCACCGGTCCAGCCGTTCTTCTCGTACATGGGGGTGTCGGTCGGGATGCCGTGCAGGTTGTTGCGGAGCGTGCGGCGCATGGCACCGTCCAGCCACTCGTAGAACGGCTCCGAGCAGCCGAAGGAGCTGACCTCCTCGACACGGGTGTGCACCAGCCGCCCCAGCACCTGCTCCGGGGACGGGCGGGAGGGAAGGCCGTGGATCTCCACGTAACGGAAGCCCTTGTACGAGAATTTCGGCTCCCAGACCTCGCCCTTGTCGCCGCCCGAGCAGATGTATTCGTCGGTCTGGAAGCGGCCCGGGACGTGGCCGGTCTCGGCGTCCACACTTCCGTCGGCCTTCAGCTTCTCGCCGTGGATGAGGCGGACGACGGCGCCCGGCTCGGCGCCGCGGACGGTCAGGCGGGTCCAGCCCGCCATGGTGCGGCCCATGTCCACCACGTACACCCTGGGGCGGAGTTCGGAGATCTCCGTCGGCCGTACCGTCTCGACGATCTCGATCGGGTCGTGCGGCTGGGCCCTGAGCGTGCCCCGGGGGACCTGCTGTTCGCCCGCCGCCCGCCAGCCGCTGTCGTCGAAGCCGGGGCGGGTCCAGCCGCGCGGGGCCCGGCGTGCGTCGTATGTCTCGCCCGCGTAGAGGGAGTTGGACCGGGTCGGCCCCTCGGTGATCCGCCACTCGCCGTCCGAGGCGACGGTGGTGCGGGAGCCGTCCGGGTGGTCGATCTCCAGCTGGGCCAGCAGCCGGGGCTCGCCGTGCCACGGCGGGCGGTGCCAGTTCCAGACGTTGGGGGTGGTCATGCCGAAGAAGCCGCGGCCGAGGGTGACGCCGATGGCGTTCTCGCCGCGCCGCAGCAGCGCCGTGACGTCGTGGACGGCGTACAGCACGGTCTCGTCGTAGTCCGTGAAGCCGGGGTCGAGCACCTGCCGGCCGACCCTGTGGCCGTTGATCTCGGCCTCGTAGTAGGCGAGTCCGCTGATGTAGAGGCGGGCCCGGGAGATCCGCCGCCGCACAGTGAAGGCGCGGCGCAGGAGGGGGGCGGGCTGCTCCGGCACGGCGACGCTCACCCCGCTGCCCCAGGGGCCCTGCCCGTACGGGGCGAGCACGGGGGCCTCGGCCCAGGCGGCATCGTCGAACTCCGGGTGCTGCCAGCCTTCTTGGGGCTCGGTCGCCACAACGCGCCAGCCGGGGCCGGTGACCAGTTCGTGCAGGTCGCCGTCCTCCGTCTCGACGACCAGCCGGACCAGCAGGCCGCCGGGGTTCACGGAGGGGCCGGGGCGGTTGGTGGCACGGGCGGCGAGCACCACCGGGCGGCTGGCGGCGCGGGCCTCCTCGGTGACTTCCGTGACATCGACCGCACGGCCGGTGCGCCAGCCGTCCTGCTGCTCCGGCGCGTGCAGCACCTGCCGGCCGTCCAGATGGAGAGTGAAGTCGTCGTCGGCGGTGGCGACCACGGTGGCCCGCCGCACCCGCGTGCCGTCCGGCAGACGCAGCACCGCCCGGAACCAGCGCGGCCCCACGGGGGCGTCGGAGGACGTGGCGCCCGCCGACCAGATCCACGAGGCACCAGAGAGGGAGGGCGGCTGCGGGGGCGGGTCGGCGCCGATCCAGCGGGCCTGCCAGTCGGCTTCTGACAACGTTGCCTCCCACCAGCGGACCTCGCTCCAGCGGAAGGGGCGCCCGGCGCCGTCCCAGACCCGTACCCGCCAGTGGTAGCGGGTACGGGGGCGCTGCGCAGGCCCCCCGTAGGGGACGCCCACGCTGCGGTCGGACGCCACCTTCCCCGAGTCCCAGACCAGCCTGGCCGCCGCCCCGGTGCGGTCCGTCAGCTCCCTGGGGTCGAGGGCCACCTGGACCTGGTACGCGCTCTGCCGGGCGCCGTGCCCCGGAGCGGACAACTCCCAGCTGAGATGGGGGTGTTCGACGTCGGTACCGAGGAGCCGCTCGGCGTACTCGACGGTGGTGCGCTCGATGCGGAGCGCTCCGGTGCGGTCGTCCTCCGGACTCCGCGCCGGCGTGCCCGCGGCCGACGCCGGGTCGGCGGACAACGCGGTGAACCCGGCGCCCACGCCCGCCGTCGTGCCTTTCAGGAAGAGTCTCCGGTTCCAGAACTGGCCCATGCGCGTTCCTCGCTCGCTGTGTCGCCGCGGACAACGAAGCCGTGCTTGAAACGATTCAAAATTCCCCTTGCCGGGAAATGCTATGTACGCGAGTGGTGCTCAACAAGGTGTGTGACAGCGGAGGTTGGGCGAGCGGCGGGGTTGAGGGTGGGGTTATCCCCACCAAGATCGTGCGGAGAGCTGTAGTGATCGTGTACCGCGCAACTTCTAGCATCGGTCGCGTAAGAAGGCGACCGGGCCGATGGATCTCCAGCCGACGGGCCTGGACGCCGCGTTCCCGCGCCTGAAGCGCGCCCCACCCCGAGGAACAGCGCCATGATCACATTACGTGCGGCGACATACCGTACCGCAGCAGCGGCTCTGGTTTTGGCGGGCCTCACGGCCTGCACCGGCGCCGGCCCAGAAGCCACCGGCACCAGCCCGGAAGCCACCGTCGCAGCACGCGAGGCTTCTACGGGCAACAGCGCAGCCAGTTCCATACCCGGGCTCGGCCGTTTCTATGATCAGCACCTTGCTTGGGGGAAGTGCGCACAGGACCCCGACGACACCACCGGCCAGGACTTGGACAAAGCCGGTGCAGAGTGCGCGAACCTGACCGTGCCGCTTGACTACGCAAGCCCTCAAGGCCGAACGATCACCGTGGCGATGTCGCGCCTTCAGGCCACCGACACCCGTCGTCGTATCGGCTCGATTCTGATCAACAACGGTGGCCCTGGAGTTCCTGCCCTGGCGTCCCCGCCGGACGTCAAAGCGGCGATGGGCGAAGCCGGGGCCCGCTACGACATCATCGGATTCGATCCGCGCTTTGTCGGACGCAGCACCCCGCTGGACTGTGGCTGGCCGATCGGCAACGCTCTCTTCTCGGCCGGCCTTAGCCGGGCCAGTTTCGATCGTCAGGTTGAGCTGCAAAAGAGCCTGGCCGACAAGTGCCGGGCCACCAACGCATCGGTGCTGCCGCACATCAGCACACGTAACACGGCTCGCGACATGGACGTCATCCGGGGCGCGCTCGATGAACGGAGGATCTCCTACCTGGGCTACTCGTACGGCACCTACCTGGGCACGGTCTACACCCAGATGTTCCCCGGCCGCTTCGACCGCATGGTGCTCGACGGGGCCGTCGCCCCCAGCAGCTACACCCCTCAACTGCTGAAGGGTCTCGAACCGGAGAACGAGCAGGCCCTGGCCGCCTGGGCGACCTGGGCTGCGCAACGCCACGGCACCTACTCCCTCGGCCGCACCCGCGTCCAGGTGCTGGCCACCATCGACCGTGTCATGTCGGCGGCCGCACGCAAGCCGCTGACCGTCGGGACCGCTCCCGACCTCTTCCGGATCGACGACACCCAGGTGCCGCTGCTGCTCTTCATGGGACTCTGGGACGACAAGGACTCCGCCCGTGACGCCCTCGCCGGGCAGCTCTCCGTCCTCGCGAAAGCCGCAGACGGGCAACCGGCCCCGCTGACACCGGAGTTCGCCGCGGTCCTCCGGGTCTTCCTGACCGACGAGGACACCAACCTCGGCACCGTACAGACCGCTCTCGCCTGCGCGGACGGCACGGCTTCGCGCAACATCGAGCAGTACTGGCGGGACATCGAAGCCAGCCGCCGCACGCATCCCTTGTTCGGGCCCCTCGCCAACAACATCGTCCCGTGCGCCTTCTGGAAAACCCCGACGGAGAAACCCATCCGAGTGCGTGACGACGCCGCCCTGCTGATCGTGGCCGCAACCGGCGATCCGCGGACCACTTACAAGAGCAGCTCTGAACTCCACCGGCTGCTGCCGAGCTCCAAGCTGCTCACCCTGAAAGGTGCCAACCGGCACGGCCTCTACGGGCAGTACGGCAATGCGTGCATCGACCACGAGGTCAACCAGTACTTGACCAGCGGGAAACTCCCGGCACGCGATGAGACATGCGAAACGCAGGGCACTTAAGGGTGAACCGCCCCGGACCGCCCGGCCGGGGCGGTTTGTGGAAGATCCGCCACCAGCCTTCCCACGGCCGGGATCGAGGAGGCGTTCCCGACGAAGTCGGTTCCGGGGAGGGGTGAAGGGTGACCGCTCACTGGCTACCCCCGATCCGGCGAAGCGAGCTCGTCGAACCGTCGGAGTGCTCCGGCGACCGCGGTGCGGTACGACTCGACGTTGCGTTCCTTGATCGACTCGTAGCCACGGACCATGGCGGGCAGGGCGGCGATCTCCACGGCTACGCCGAGCGAGGCAGCGTCGACGCGGTTCGAGAGGTCCAGGACCAGTTCGACGTACTCGTCGACGAGGCGACGCTCGAGACGCCTCAGCGCTGTGTATCCGAACAGGTCGAAGCGGGTCCCGCGTAGCCTTCGCAGGCGGTGCAGCAGCCAGAGGGCGGGCGTGAACCACGGGCCGAGGCTGAGTTTTCGGCTCATGCCCATGGCGCGAAGAATGGGCGGGTGGAGTTGCCACCGGACTGTGGCATCGGGTCCGAACCGCTCCTCGATGTCTCGCTTCACCTGCGGGTCGAGGCTCAGACGCGCCACCTCGTACTCGTCCTTGAACGCCATCAGCTTGAACAGCCCGTGGACGGTTGCCTCGGTGAACGCCGTGGATCCGGCCAACGCCTGCGTCTCAGCATCCGTGACATGTGTCACGACGTCGACGAAGCGGCGGGCGTAATGACGACTTTGATACCTCACGAGCTCGGCCGATCGGGCCTCGGCCAGTTCGCGTACACGCGGGTCGTGATCAAGTTCCGGAATCGGGATCGCGGCGACCGCGTTTGCCGAGTCGGCGAGCGGCGTCTCATCGGAGAGCCGTGGGGCGAGCACCGCTCGATCGCACACCCACAGACGCCCTGCCAGGAACGCGTCGATGTTCGCCTGGACGGCGACACCGTTGAGGGCGATCGCCCGCTCGAGCGAGGCGGCCGACACAGGCAGGGCGGCGAGTTGGAAGGCCGCACCGACCATGAAGAGGTTGAGGACGGATGCGCTGCCGAAGAGGTCACGCACGACCTGCTCCGCGTCGACCCAGTGCACGCGCCCACGGCCCAGGCGCTCTTCGAGGCCCCTCTCGAAGGAAGCGGTCTCCGGCCAGGAGGCAGAGACGTCCGAGACCATGCGGCCGGTCGGCGTCCTCGTCGTCGACACGACGGCGACCGAGCGGCCAGGCTCGGTCGACGCGAGCGTCATCTCGGTCCCAGAGCCAAGAACGTCGAGGCCGAGCAAGAGGTCCACGGTGCCGGCCGCAGCCTTGTTGGACGCGATGCGCGGAGAGTCGCAGATGGTGAGGTCGGAGACCACCGGACCGGCCTTCTGGCTCAGTCCCGTCTGGTCGAGCCCGACGGTGTGACGGCCGTCGAGAAGCGCGGCGGTGCCGATGATCTGGCTCGTGGTGACCACCCCGGTACCGCCGATCCCGGGCATCCTGATCACGAATCCGTCCGCGGCGCTCGGGAGCTCCGGCTCGGGGATCGGCTGCGACAGAACCGCGGAGAGGTCGTCGTCCCGCCGCTGACGGCGCGTGGTTGATCGTTTTGGCAGCGTCACGGTCATGAATGACGGGCAGTGGCCCTGGAGACACGAGAAGTCGAGGTTGCACGAGTCCTGGTTGATGCGGGTCTTGCGCCCGAACTCCGTCTCGACAGGTTCGACTGACAGGCAGTTGGACTTGACGCCGCAGTCACCGCACCCCTCGCAGACGCGCTCATTGATGACGATGCGCCGGCTCGGCGTGGCGATCCTCCCGCGCTTGCGGTCACGCCGATTCTCCGCGGCACATCGCTGATCGTGGATGAGGACCGTGACTCCCTCGGTCGCGACAAGGGACTCCTGTGCGTACTCGTCGTACAGCGGGAAAATGCGCGCCATCTGGGACCAGAGGGGCTCACGTTCGGCCGGGGACGCGACCCGGGCGCGAGCGGTGAACCGACGGCCGCCGACCTGCACCCCGACGCTCGGGTCCGCCTGGAGGTTCTTGAACCACGCCGGATCCTCGTCGGCACCACCTTTGGAGGCGACGACGACGAAGTCCTCGCCTGCGGTGCCGTAGATCAGGCACGTGCGGCGCGGAATGCCGGTCCTGCGTCCGGTCGTGGCGAGCACGAGCGTGTAGACGCCGTTCGACTCGTGCCCCTCGGTGCCACCCGAGGCCAGATACGTACGAGTCTGCTCAGCGACCCAGTCCCATTGCGAGTCGGTGGCGTGGTCAAGGTCATCGGCGACAGCCATGACGGACGGTCCTTTTCGGAACGGAAGTCTGGTACGGAACGTGCTGACTGGCGATCTACTTCAGTTGAGTTCCTCGACCAGCCCGATAATGATGCCGTCGGGGCCGCGGACGTAGCAGTACCGGTAGATGTCCCCGTACTGCGCCACCTCGCCCACGAGTTCGGCGCCGTGGGCGCGCAGGCGGTCGAGGACGGCATCGACGGCGTCGACGACGAACGTGAGGCGAGGGATGCCCGGGGTGTTCATCGGCGCCCTCGGCGCAATGCTGGTGGCCACCGGCGTGTGGAACGTCGACAGCTCGACCCGGCCGTGGCCGTCCGGAGTCCGCACGACGGCGATGTCCGCTCGGACGCCGTCCAGCCCGACGAGCTGGTCCACCCACTCACCCTCGACTGCTGCCTCGCCCTCCAGTTCCAGGCCCAGTTCGACGAAGAACGCGATAGCAGCCGCGAGATCCTCGACCGCAACGCCGACGTGATCCATCCGGTAGATCATCATTTCACCCGTGTCACGCGGCCCGTCGTGGCCTTGGGACGGAGCTGGCGCAATGTTCTCGACACAACCAACGTCTGTGATGGCAGTCACGGCCCCTGTCGGGCGCGGCGAGGCGTAGGGACGGACCATCAGCAGGTACTCGTCGATCAGGTCGGCCGCCATCAGTGATTGATTCAAAGGTCACGCTGTGCTGTCGGCTGGCTGATCCGTCCCGTCTGGCGATCTTCGGTACTGGTGACAGAAAGGCTGCCGTATGAGCATTTGTGACAAGTCCAATGCCTCGTTGGTGACAACCAGGGTGCCTCGACCGGTCCTGTCCGCCAGCTCAGCCGGCTCTGCCGGTGACAACTCCTGAGCTTCGGCTCACTGCTGTGACTGAGCGCATCACCTGGCGGTCGTGCTTGAGTTGGCGGGGCTGAGCGCGGAGGTGGCGGGCCGGGGCGCTGGCCATGCGTTTCGCGCGGCCTGTCGGGAGATCCACGTTAGGTGAGGCTGACGATCCCGTAGGGGTTCAATCTCGCGGGAACGCCCTTGCCGATCTGAGACGATCAGCAGAACCGAACGAATGAACGCAGAGGTGGAGAACATGATCGTTCTGGTACTGCTCGGCGTCTTGGCGCTTGCTGTCGGCGGGTGCGTGTGTGTGGTGTGGGCGGAGCGTGGCGGGCCCCGCTGGGTCCGTGCCGTGGCGACCATGACGCTCGCCGCAGGCGAGGTGGTGCGCCGCTCTGAGAGGAACCGGCGCTCGGGCCTGAACGGGACCACCAGTGACGACGGCTAGGAGCGAACGACTCGCACGAGCGGCTGAGCACGAGCCATGGCACTGAAGCATGATCCGCCAACTCCGACGCTCGACCCCGCCACTTCAAGTGCTCACCCGCCAGGTGAAGCGCTCAGTCACAACTGTGCCCAGGTGAGGCAGGACGATGGCACTGCCCGCCATCGTCCGTTCGAGAGGTTGGTTTCGTAAGTGGGAGCGGGCAACGTTTTTGTCGACGGTTCTGGGCAGCACTTAGCGATCAAACGGCTCGGAAATATCGATGAGAACCAGCAACGCTGGAACAGCCAAGTGACCTTGGCTGCGGTGTGTCGTTGTGGAAACGTGCCGTCCGAACGACTTGACTATCTGATTGTTCCGATCCGCATGGGGCGAGGTGCTCTGTCGAACTAAGGAGCGGGCTTGGCCTCGCTGCCCCGGCCTTGGCCATTGTGAGGGCCGCCGACGTCAGCGCTGTCATGGCCGCCGGCGTGACGACCCCCGAGAGGAACGACAGACGAGGGATGCACTCTCGGGCACATGGCGATCTCCTCCGGACGGTGTCGCACCACCCGGAACTTGAGAGTCCGATCCGGTATCCGCATCTTGGGCGGCGGCCTTCATGAGCGCTCCTTGCCCGGACCATGAGCAAACGATGACGGCGGGCGATTGGGCGCTTGGGGGCTGTTGTGCTGGGGGCATGAACAGCAAGCACAAGTCCCGTTCCCGTTCTCCTCACCGCATGGCCCACTGCGCCCTGAGCGCGGTCGCCGCAGTCGCTGCGCTCGGCCTCACCTTGGTCGGATGCGGCGAGAAGGGCTCCGGCACGAGGGACGAGGGGAAGAGCAAGACGACGACGAGCACCGGTACGAAGGTGCTTTGGCTGGGCGACTCCATCGCGGGCGCCGAGGCTCCCGCCCTGGGCGCGGCCCTGAAGGCCAGTGGTGTGGAGTTCAAGGACTCCTCTTCGGATGGTGGGGGCACGATCGTCAATAGCGGCGAGAAGATTACGCAGATGATCTCCGGCGACACGTGGAAGCAACTGGGCAAGGACATCGAGTCGTTCCGTCCTACCGTGGTCGCCTACCAAGTCACGACGTACGACTGGGGAAGCCAGGATCAGCAGCGGGCTGCCTACGAGAAGGTCGTCGACACGGCCAAGGACGCCGGAGCCAAGGTGGTGCTCGTTTCATCCCCGCCCATCAAGATCGACGGGTTCTACAAGCAGCACGAGGCGCAGATGCGTACCGCTCCCAAGGTGGCCGCGGAAGTCGCCGGGAAGAGCGGTGGCACGGCGGCGTTCTTCGACGCTTCACAGGTGTGGGGCACCGACGCCTCGGCGGAGAAGGCGCAGCGTGCCCCGGACGGGATCCACAACTGCCAGCAGGGGGCGGCCACCTTCGCCAAGTGGTTCACCGGGAAGCTCGGCAAGCAGGAGAGCTTCAGGCCGGCGTCGGTGGACTCCTGGGCCCAGAAGTCCTGGACCGGCGACGAGCGATACAGCAAGCTCCGCTGTGCCGCCTGACGGAACGGCCGACTTCATGCCTTCGCATCTTCCGATGCCCGCGCCTGCGCGCGGCCGCACGGTGCCGGGCGGGCACCGTGCGGCGCGCCCCAGCGGGGTGGGCCGTGCGCACATAGCGGCCCTCGATGGGCTGCGCGGGTTCGCGGTCGCGGCCGTGCTGCTCTTTCACGCCGGGCATCTACGCGGCGGGTTTCTCGGCGTCGACCTGTTCTTCGTGCTTTCCGGGTTCCTGATCACCGGGCTGCTGCTCGGCGAGGCGACGGGGCGCGGCCGGATCGCCCTGGCCGCGTTCTGGGGCCGCCGTGCCCGTCGCCTGCTGCCCGCTCTCGTCTGCGTGGTGGTCGTGACCGTATTGGCCACGTGGGCGTGGGGGAGCACGGAGCATCTGCGTTTCGCGCTCGACGACATGCCCTGGGTCGGGGCCCAGGCGGTCAACTGGCACTACATCACGGAGCAGACCGGCTACTGGAACGCCTCCGACACCCGCGTCTTCGCCCACCTGTGGAGCATTGGCGTGGAGTGGCAGTTCTACTTGGCCTGGCCGCTGGTGGTAGCGGTGGCCGCCCGGGGGCGGTGCGGTGAGCGGATCGTGGCCTCGCTCGCCGGGGCGGGTGCCCTGGTCTCCCTCGCTCTGACCGTCTGGCTCGGTGCCGCGGTGGACACCACCCGCGCCTACGAGGGCACCGACACCCGTGGCGCCGCCCTGCTGCTCGGGGCGCTTGTGGCCACCGCGCCGGTGCGGAACCTCGTGCGCCGGGTGCCGCGCCGCTCGGCCGACCTGGTGTGCCTGGTCCTGGGGTGCGGGCTGGCGGTGGCGTGGGCGGTGACCGAGGGCGAGCAGGCGCTCCTGCTCTTCCAGGGCGGGCTCTTCGTCCACTCTCTGACCGCGGCCGTGCTCATCGTCCTGATGGCCCAGGTGCCGGGCACCTGGGCGGCACGGATTGCGGGCAGCCGCCTGCCGCGTGGCCTGGGAAAGCTGTCGTACAGCCTGTATCTGTGGCACTGGCCGGTGTACCTGCTGCTGTTGCCGCGGCTGTCGGCGCTCGGGGACTGGGGCGGGACCGCCGTCGCGATCGGGATCTCGCTGGTGGCCGCTGCGGTGACGAAGCGGTTCGTCGAGGATCCGGTGCGGTTCCGGGTTGGCTGGGCGCGTGGCAGCCCCGGTTTGATCGCGGTGGTCGCGGTGGCCCTGGCGGGAGCCGTTCTCTGGGCGGCGGTGCCCGAACCGGCCCCGGGGGCGGGCACGGTCGACGTCGACCAGTTGAGGTGACCCCACAGGACAAGCAGCGCACACCACGCCTCCTGAGTGCCCGTACAGTGGACGATCAACCCGATGGCTCATGTAACGCGGAATGACATGCTCGCTGCGGAAAGGACCCGTAGATGCCCCGCGTCCTGCTGATCGAGGACGATCCGGCCGTACGCCGCGGTGTCGTGCTGGGCCTGTCCCGCAACGGGCACGAGACCGAGGCGGTCGGCACCGGCGAGGACGGCATCGAGGCCCTGGTCGCCATCAAGCCCGACCTCGTGCTCCTCGATCTGATGCTCCCCGGCATGAGCGGCCTGGAAGTATGCCGCCGCGTCCGCGAGACCAGCCGGGTTCCCATCGTGATCCTGTCTGCGCGCGGCGACGACATCGACGTTGTGATCGGCCTCGAGGCGGGCGCCGACGACTACGTCGTCAAACCCGCCAGCGCCGCGGTCATCGAGGCCCGGATGCGCGCGGTGCTGCGCCGCGTCGCCCCCGCCCAGGCCGACACCGACACAGGTGCCGGGCCGACCCGGGTGGGCGATCTTAAGATCGACCGCGACGCGCTGATCGTCCGCAAGCACGGCGAAGAACTCCCACTCGCTCCCTCCGAGTTGAAGCTGCTGCTCTTTCTCAGTGCAGCCCCGGGGCGGACCTTCAGCCGCCAGCAGCTGCTCGAGGACATCTGGGAGCACAGCTACTACGGGGACGCCCGCCTGGTTGACGCCTGCGTGATGCGGCTGCGCGCCAAGATCGAAGAGGATCCGCGCCGTCCGGTGTACGTCCAGACGGTGCGCGGCTTCGGTTACCGCTTCGGCCCGCTGCCGGCATGAAGCTCGCCTTGCCCCGCGGCCTGCGCCCGCGCCTGGTCGTCGCCTTTGTCCTCGTCGCCGCGCTCAGCGCGCTGATCACCGCCACGCTCACCTTCCGGCAGGCCCGCAGCGCGATCCTGGACCGCGCCCAGAACAGCGCCGTCCACGATCTGCGCCTCCAGATCGACTCGCTTGCCCCCAACCTTCCGGACGACTCCACCGGCACTGATCTGCGCATCTTCGCGCGCCAGCTGGACCGTGCCTCGGGCTCGCGCGGCTGGCACACGGCCGTCTCCCGCGATGGCGGGCCACTCATCGGCACCGCCGCGGGCGACGTCAGCAGCGCCCTGCGCGACGCGACAAAGAGCGGCGAGTCCACCTTCTACGAGCGCGTGGAGCATGCCGACGGGCCCCGACTGCTCATCGGCATGCCGGTCAGCTACACCGACCGGGGCAAGGGGGCGGGGAATCCGTCGGGGCTGGTCGTATTCGCCGTTCTGTCGCTGGACGGCGAACGGGCCGACATCTCCGCTCTGATCACCGCGGCCTGGGCGGGCGCCGTCCCGGCGCTTGCCTTCGCCGTCGTGCCCGCCTTGTTCGCGGCCCGCCGAGTGCTGCGTCCCGTACGGCAGCTGCGTACGGCCGCCGAGAAGATCACCTCGGGCGCCCTGGACACGCGCCTGGACGTCGTCGGCAAGGACGAACTCGCCGCGCTGACCGGCACGTTCAACACCATGGCGGCTGTGCTGGAGCGGGACGACGCCGAGCTGCGGCGCATGGAGGCCAACGCCCGTCGGTTCGCCGCAGACGTCACGCACGAACTGCGGACCCCGCTCGCCGCGATGGCCGCCGTCACCGACGCCCTCGACGAGGACGCCCGCTCCGGCACGCTGCCTTCGGACACCGCCGACGCCGTCCTCCTCATCAGCGACGAGACCCGCAAGCTGGCTGGCATGGTCGAGGACCTGATGGAGATCTCCCGCTTCGACGCGGGTGCGGCGGTGTTGCACCTTGACGACGTGAGTCTGCGCACCGTCGTCCACAAGACGCTTCACCTGCGCGGCTGGCGTGAGCCGGACGAGGTGATCACCGAGCTTCCCGGGGATGATCTGCGCATCCGGGTCGACGCGCGGCGCATCGACGTCGTCCTCGCCAACCTGATCGGCAACGCGTTGCGCCACGGCGCCGCTCCCGTCACTGTCCGGGCGACTGCCACGCAGGAGTCCCTTGTGATCGATGTCGCCGACGACGGCCCCGGCATACCCGACGAGGTCCTGCCGCATGTCTTCGACCGCTTCTACAAGGCGGACGCCGCGCGGGCCCGCTCCGAGGGCAGCGGCCTCGGACTCGCCATCGCGATGGAGAACGTACGACTGCACCACGGCACCCTCACCGCCGCCAACCTCCCGGACGGCGGCGCGGTGTTCACCATCACACTCCCGCGCACGCTCCGGCAGAAGGACCAGCCATGAAGCGCCAACTCATCTGCCTCGTAACCGTGTTGGGTGTGCTGTCGGCAGGCTGCGGCATTGGCTCCACCGGCCCGGTCCGAGCCGGCGTCCCGGCGTCCGGCCTTCGCGAACCGGGATCCGCGACCCACTATGCCCAGCTCTACTTCGTCAGCCCGTACGGCATCCAGGCCGTCACCCGCGAGGTCGACGCCCCCACCCCGCAGCAGGCACTCGACCTGCTTCTCAAAGGCCCCGACGCCGCCGAACGCGCCCGCGGCCTGATCACCGAGGTGCCCCCGATCCACGGGCGGTTGGTCGCGCAGGCCGCCGACGGCGCGGTGGACCTCCACCTCCCAGTGCCCGTGGCGGACATGACCGGCGGTGGCGGCCTCGGGCTCAGCCAGATCATCTGCACCGCGGCCAACGCCCGGGCGGCCGACGGCAAACAACCCCCCGACGTGGACGTACGGGTCTACGAGGAGGGTTACGGGACGCCCTGGACCGTCCGCTGCAACGCGGCGGGCAACGTCGTTCCCGTGCCCGAACCTGCCCCGAGTCAGGGAGCCACAAGGTAGCAGGTGGAACGCGTCCTGAGACTTTCACTTCGAAGCCGGTGGGCCGGCCGCCGTCGCTTCCGCGACGTCGACGACTGATTTGCTGGGGCTTCGGCTCGGGAATGGTGCTTGATCTGCCGACGCCGCAGGTAACGGCGGTTACGACGGGAGGAGTACGCCCTGTCGCCGGCCAGATGGCCAGACCGGGTCCAGCGCGGCCTTCACCGTGCGGAATCCGACTTCGTACTCACGCATCAAGGCCCGGTACGACATCCCTGCCCCGATATCACGGCGGATCGCCGCATACAAGTCGACCTTGGACTTCGGTGGCGCCATCGCAGCCTCATCCCACAGAGCACGTCCATGCTCCCACCGCAAGCCCTCAAGCGTTGCCAGAACCGAGTTTCGAGACCGGGGGTCGCTCAGCGCGAGTAGTCCGCGATCGTCATCAGCAGATGGGCCGACTCCGGACGCAAGTGGTCGGAGTGGGCCCCCGCCGGGCTGAAACGGCGACCGCGCACGTACACCTCGGAGGCATCGACGTTGACGAAGCGATGGTCGAGTGCGGAGAGCGGATACCGCTCGTCCAGTGGCAGCAGGCGCGTGGTGTACATGGGCGCGGGTGCCGGGCCGATCCCGGAGTGCCCAATGCCATGCTGCCGCTCTGCCCGCAGGTGCCAGAACCCGTTCGCCCGGTCATGGCGGGAGTACGTGGCGACGATGGGGCCGCTCAGTGGCGCGCCGTCGTGCCGGTCACTCGGCAGGATGCTGGCGAAGAGCGAGAGGAACGCGTCGCGCCGAGCGGCCATCTGGAACAGCAGCATGCTGTCCACTGTGAACGGGCGGTTAGGTGAACAGCCGACCGCGCTCCAGCCAAGTGTGTCCTCGCGCTGGGCGTCCGTCGCCCACTGCACCGCCTCGCACAGGAACCGGCAGCCGAAGGAGTGTCCGACGAGGTGGAGGTATTGCCCGTCGCGGTTGGCCAGTACCGGTGCCGCCCCAGGGTCGGCGCGCTCCGCGTCTGAATAGCCGAGCAGCTGGCCCAGGATGTACGCGGCATGTCCGTCGCCGTCATGCGCTCCCATTGCATGCGCCCGGTCCCGGATCCTGCGGTAGCCGGTCGGGGTGACTGGGCTGGACGACGGCCAGCGCACCACGACACACCACGGGCTGAAGCCCTCGGCCGCCAGGGTCGGATACCTGTCCGGGGCCGCCGACAGGTTGCCGTGCGCCAGGGTCAGCAGCTGTTCGGCAGTGCGGTGGGCGGAGATGGGGGACGTCTGCCAGCCGTGCACGTAGACGAAGATGTCCGTCGCCCAGGCGGGCGGGGCGAGGTACTCCGTGAAGTGGTTGCGCAGCCGGTGGTCAGGCACCGGCTCACCAGTGCTGCCGTCGAGCAGCCAGCCGCTCTCGTCCAAGTCAACAGCCTCAACGACCACGCTGGCACGGCTCATGCGTCACCTCCCCTTGTCAGTTCCAGGCGGGAGTCCATGCCGCCGTGCAGCCCGTAGGCGAAGCCCAGCGGGTTTCGGTACCGGGCCGCGAAGTGCCGGGCCAACTCGTGCGTGACCTTGCCGGCTGTCGATTCGCCGCGCAGGTATCGCCTGACGAACTCAAGCGCGTACTCGGCGGCGAACGCCTGCGGCATCGCGATATGCGGCCCGAGCACGCCCTGTGCACCGTGCTCGATGAGCATGCGCCCTAGAAAGGCACGGTCCGCGCTCGCCCCGGAGACTCCGGCATGGCAGGCGTTGAGCAGGACGAGCGGTCGGAAACAGCTGTTCCGGTGGCGTGCCCGCAGCTCGCGTACGACGTGGCCGTGGTCATGCCTGAGAACCCAAGCTGAAACCCGTCATGAGATCCCTCAACAGGCGGCGGAGGTAGTGGACTTGAGAGATCGCGATCCCCAAGGCAACCCTCACCGGCTGAGCGGCCGATTCTTTTGAATTCGCAGCCAAGATCGACCCGGGCCGGGACGAGTACGCGATGGGTTTCTACGAGGTCGGGAAGTGGAAGGGGCAACCTCTCCCGCGCATTGGTCTCGGCTCCCCGGTGCGGGTCGACCAGTTCCCAGGCTGTCAGGCATTCCTGACAGAGCTTGAGGCAAGTGGTGGCCCTGAGTCGAAGCGGTTCACGGTCAGGACTCAGGGGTCAAGATCGTGAGACGGAATACTATGGTCCGCGGATGAGACAAGCCGAGGGAGCCCTGCTCGGCACGCCGGAATGGGACGTTCCGAATGGGAACCTACATCCGGGGTGTGCGCGCTGCCACGAAGGACGAACCGCTCAGCCACGTAGGAGATGAGTGGTTTCATGTCGCTCTCTACCAGTTGTCCGAGAAGGTCGGCGCTCTGGTAACCCAGGAGGAGCGAGAGGCCCTCGCCGACGCACTGCGGCAGCGGCTGCGGACGGTCGAGCCATTCAGTATCACTGCAGGCAGCAGCCTCAGTTATCCCACCGGCATCGTTTTTGATCTTCATCCGGATGGGCCGCTGAATGCTCTGCGGGACGCCGTCACCACGGCCATCGAGAAGGTGCGCGGGGCAGACGCGACGGAGTATTCGACCGGCGTTTTGCACCTGACTGGGGCGTACGCGACAGACGACGCTGATTCGGACCAGATCCAACGGCGGCTGCGCCGCGTACGCCCCAGCCACGCCTCGGTGCACATCGACTCAGTGGAGCTCGTGGACGTCGCTGCCGACCCGGACCAGAAGACCATCACCTGGAAGTCGATCGCCGAGATCCCGCTGGGCACCGGCAGGTAGTGGGAGCGGCCGGGAGCCCCGGCCGCTCCCGACGTCACTGCGCAGCCTGCTGATGTGCATGAGCGGGCTGCGCCGTCCCAGGGGCTTTGTGGCGAACTACCGTTCTCCGACGGGGATTTCGTGGAGGCGCTCGAAGGTGTACCTGTTGCGGTCAGGATCCTGCTTCTCCCACCCCAGCCACACCGAGGAGATGGTGGCCTCGACGCGGCTGCCGGGCCGCAGGCCCCTCCCGAGTTCGGAGGCGAGCCGGTCCGAGCGCGCGGCCAGTTCCGGGGTGTCGGTGTCCTGGAGGCCGTAGCCGCCGGACATGTGGCACCAGTAGTGCTCCTCGGCCGGGGGTAAGGGACAGTCCGGCCGCGAGCAGTCCTGCCCGGACCCGGTTGTAGAGGTCCTGCGGGCCCTGCTCGGGCCAGATCTCCACGACGGCGGCCGAGCCGCTGGCCCGTGCCGGCCCGATCTCGATGACGACCTGGTCCAGGTTCGCCGGCTCCGCACGGACCGCTTCGGTCGCGGCCTGCAGGTTCTGGCCGCAGATCTACTGGAACATCGGCTTCGCCGCCGCCGACTACGCGAAGCTGCTGCCCTGGTGGGCGGAGGTCGCCGAGGGCAGCAGGACACGGCTGTATGTGGGGGAGGCGCTGTACAAGGCCGGGGATCCCGCGCAGCCCGAGGCCTGGCAGGACCCGGCCGAGCTGTCCCGGCACCTCACCTTCGCCCGGGAGCACCCACAGGCGCGCGGGCATGTCTTCTTCGCGGCCAGGGAGGTCGGCGCCGACCCGATCGGCGCGATGGAACGCGTGGTCGCCGACCACTATCAGCGGTCGGCGAAGCCGCCGCGTTGATCTGACCTACCGGCCCATTGACCTACTGGGTCTTGGTCTCGCTGACGTGATGCTGGACTGTGGTGTCAGGACCGGGGGACATCACGGTCTCGTGGCCGTCCTCGAAGCGGACGCGGAACGGCGGGTTGCCGTCCGGCCCCAGTACTTCGACGACTTCCCCGACCCGGTCGTGCTGTCCGACGATCCTGCCGTGCACCAGCAGGTGGTCGCCTTTGCTTGCACGCATCTGGAGGGCCTCCTCGTCTCGCACGTGAGCAGCGGTCCGTGGGTCTCAGTCTAGGGCGGTTGGAGCCGGTTGCCACTGGTGTGTGCCGTGTGTACCGGTCAGGCGCGTGCGCGTTGGGCGACCGCGATGCAGATCAGTACGGCTGCGGCGGCCAGGGGCGCGGCGGGTGTGAGCTGCTCGCCGAGGAGCAGCACCGACCACACCAGCGTGAGCAGGGGCTGAGCCAGCTGCAACTGGCTGGCCTTCGGAATGCCGATCGCCGCCATGCCCCGGTACCACACCACCAGACCCAGGAACTGTGAGCCGACCGCGACCCAGAGCAGCCCGCTCACGCTGTGCACCGTCAGCTGTACAGGCTCGTACGCGAGCGCCACCGTGGCCGCCGGAACCGTGAGCGGCAGGCACAGGACCAGAGCCCAGCCGATGACATGCCACCCGGGCATCACGCGGGCCAGTCGGCCGCCCTCCGTGTAACCGGCCGCGCAGACCAGCAGCGCTCCGAAGAGGTAGGCGTCCGCACTGGTCAGGGCGCCGCCGCTCTGAGTCACGGTGAACGCGATCACCACGGCGGCGCCCACGAGCGCCGCCGCCCAGAAGGCACGGGAGGGGCGGGAGCCGACGCGCAGGGCCGAGAACAACGCGGTGGTCACGGGGAGCAGACCGACCACGACGGCGGCGTGGGCGGTGGTCGAGGTCTCCAGGGCGAGGGTGGTGAGCATGGGGAAGCCGAGTACGACTCCGGCGGCCACGACGGACAGCCCCGGCCAGTGGCGGCGGTCGGGCATCGGTACACGCAGGGCGAGCAGACAGGCACCGGCGATGATCGCGGCGAGGACACTGCGTACGGCTACCAGCGACCAGGGGCCGAAGCCCTCCAGGCCCCAAGCGGTGGCGGGGAAGGTGAGGGAGAAGGCGGTCACTCCGAGGGCGGCCTGGAGGACACCGCGGGGTGACAGCTGTGGGCCTTCGGTGGCCGGTCGCGCCCGCGTGGTGGGGACCGCTACTGAAGTGGGTGTAGTAGCGCTACTCTGTACTCTCATGTATGAGCGTAGCAGTGTGGCAGATCTGGCGGATCGGCTGCGGAATGAGTTGGATCGCTACTCTCTCGGTGGAAAGCTGCCGTCCAGTCGTGCACTCGTCGAGCGGTTCCGCGTGAGCCCCGTGACCGTGTCGCGGGCGCTGGCGCAGCTGGCCGCCGAGGGGCTGGTTGTGACCCGCCCCGGGGCCGGTGCGTTCCGGGCTCGGCCGCGGGCCGACGGGCCTGTCGCGGGGGACACCTCCTGGCAGGAGCTCGCGCTCACCGCGGACGCCGCCGCCGAACTCGTGCCGCGTACCGTCGACGCCTCCGGAGTGCTGGTCACGCTGGCCGCCCCACCGCCCGGAGTCATCGAGTTCAACGGCGGCTATCTGCACCCTTCGCTGCAGCCGGAGCGGGCGATGGCCGCGGCGCTGGCCCGGGCGGGCCGCCGCCCCGGCGCCTGGGGACGCCCGCCGGTGGACGGGCTGCCGGAACTGCGCGAGTGGTTCGCGCGGGGCATCGGCAGCGCGATCACCGCCGCCGAGGTGCTGATCACGGCGGGCGGCCAGTCCGCGCTGACCACCGCCCTGCGCGCCCTCGCCCCGCCCGGCGCGCCGGTGCTCGTCGAATCGCCCACGTATCCCGGCATGCTGGCGATCGCCCGGGCGGCCGGGCTCCGCCCCGTACCGGTACCGGTCGATGCCGACGGAGTACGACCTCACCTGCTCGCCGACGCGTTCCGGGCGACCGGCGCCCGCGTCTTCGTCTGCCAGCCGCTGTTCCAGAACCCGACCGGTGCCGTGCTCGCCCCGCAGCGGCGCGGTGAGGTGCTGCGGATCGCGCGCGAGGCCGGTGCGTTCGTCGTGGAGGACGATTTCGTACGCCGTCTCGTGCACGAGGACGCGGGGCCGTTGCCGCGCCCGCTGGCCTCGGACGACCCCGACGGAGTCGTCGTGCATGTGTGCTCCCTGACCAAGGCGACCTCGCCGAGCTTCCGGGTGAGTGCGCTCGCCGCCCGCGGGCCCGTACTGGAACGGCTGCGGGCCATCCAGGTCGTCGACACCTTCTTCGTGCCGCGCCCGCTCCAGGAGGCGGCCCTGGAACTCGTCGGCTCGCCCGCCTGGCCCCGTCATCTGCGGGCCGTCGCCACGGAGTTGAAGAACCGCCGCGACACGATGACCTCCGCCCTGCGGCTGCGGCTCCCCGAGTTCGCCCTCCCGCACATCCCCGCCGGCGGCTATCACCTGTGGCTCCGCCTCCCCGACGGCACGGACGAACAGGCCCTGGCCGCCAGCGCCCTGCGCGCGGGCGTGGCCATCACCCCGGGCCGCCCCTACTTCAGCGCCGAACCGGCCGCCGCACACCTGAGGCTGAGCTTCGCGGCGGTGGCGAGCACATCCGAGATCGAGGAGGGCGTACGCAGACTGCGCACGGCCTTCGAGGCAGGTGCCGCACACCCCGGGTAACTCCTGAGTAACGTCTCTTGCCATTGGCACTTTTGCGGCTCACCATCGCCGCATGCAGCTTCGGGTCACGTTCGTCGCCGCCGCGCGCAGCTCGCCGTTGCTCGCCGAGCGGTTCGGGGACGACCGGCCGCTCGACCAGGAGGGGTGGTACGAGGTGCAGCGCGCGGCGCCGGCGCTGCTGCCGTTGGCGGCGGCCGAGTTGCGGTACTGCTCGCCGACGCCGCGCAGCCGGGCCACCGGGGACGCCCTCGGCTACACCCCGCTCGTCCAACCCGCCCTGCGGGACTGCGACATGGGCCGCTGGCAGGGGTTCACGCTCGGCGAGGCGATGGCCCGCGAGCCCAGTGCCGTGGACGCCTGGCTCGCCGATCCCGGCTCCGCCCCGCACGGCGGTGAGTCGCTGCTGGTCTTCATCCAGCGGGTGGGCGGCTGGCTCGAGACCCGGCCCGCCGACGACGGCTGCAAGATCGTCGCGGTGGCCGAGCCCGCGGTCGTACGCGCCGCGCTCGTCTATGCGCTGAAGGCGCCCCCGTCGACGTACTGGAACATCGACGTCCGCCCCTTGTCGACGGTCACGCTCATGGGCCGGGCGGGCCGCTGGAATCTGCGGCTCGACGGTCAGTCGGCGCGCGTGTAGTCCGTCGTCAGCAACAAGTCCTTGGCCGGGCCGCCGACTTGCCACACCGTTCGCCAGCGGTTCGTGTCCTGCACTGTGAACTCGCCCCGGTAGAGGTCCGCGGCGCACGGGTGGTCGGTGGTGTGCCGGCCGGAGGCCAGGTCCAGGTCGTGGAAGGGGCGGCCGTCGGCGAACCGTACGTCGGCGTGGCTCGGCGTACTGCCCGGCAGGAACCGCAGCGTTCGTTCGGCGGGGCGGGCGACGCCCTGCCAGACGAAGGTGCCGGACTCATGGTGGAGCAGGCCGCCCTCCGTGAGCGGTGCGAACTGCGTCGTGCCGCTGAAAGTCCCCTCCGCCCCGCTCGCAAGATCCCGTACGGAACGCTCCACGCGCCAACTCCCCGCCAGATACGCCAACACGTCGGCCACCGGCCAGAAGCCGCCCATGCCGTTCGCCTCCCTGCCTCTCCCTGACGTGTCCTGCGCAAACCATTGACTCACTCCAGCCCCCTCCCTATCTTGCCGTTCGAAGTATTGATCACTGTCCGATATTTCGAACCGCCTCGAATCATCGATTTCTCACCACCGACACCAGAGCCGCGGAGTATCCATGTCACGCACCCGCACCCGCTGGAGACTCGCCCTGACGGCCACCGGCATCATGGCCGCCTCGCTCCTCGTCCCGGCCGCCCCCGGGAACGCAGCCACCGAGGACACCACCGACTACGCGATCACCGTCGACCCGAAGGCCAAGGGCGCGAAGATCGACGACACGATGTACGGCGTCTTCTTCGAGGACATCAACCGAGCCGCGGACGGCGGCCTGTATTCGGAGCTCGTGCAGAACCGATCCTTCGAGTACTCGACGGACGACAACCGCTCGTACACGCCCCTCACCTCCTGGGCCACCACGGGCACCGCCAAGGCCGTGAACGACGACGGCCGACTCAACGAACGCAACCGCACCTACCTCACCCTGGACGGCGGTTCGTCCGTCACCAACTCCGGTTACAACACCGGGATTTCGGTCGAGAAGGGCAAGGTCTACAACTTCTCGGTCTGGGCCCGCGCCGACCAGGCCTCCGCCCTCACCGTGACCCTGGCGGACGCCGACGGCGCGCTCGCCGAGGCCCGGCGGGTCACCGCGCGCGGCGGCTGGGCCAAGTACACGGCGAAGTTCACCGCGACCCGTACGAGCACGACCGGCCGCCTCACCGTCGCCGCCGGGAGCCCCGTCGCGCTCGACATGATCTCGCTCCTGCCGCGCGACACGTACAAGGGTCACGGCCTGCGCAAGGACCTCGCCGAGAAGATCGCAGCCCTTGACCCGTCCTTCGTCCGCTTCCCGGGCGGCTGCCTGGTCAACACCGGCAGCATGGAGGGATACGACGAGGCCTCCGGCTGGCAGCGCAAACGCTCGTACCAGTGGAAGGACACCATCGGCCCGGTCGAGCAGCGCGCGACGAACGCCAACTTCTGGGGCTACAACCAGAGTTACGGTCTCGGCTACTACGAGTACTTCCAGTTCTCCGAGGACATCGGCGCGATGCCGCTGCCCGTCGTGCCCGCCCTCGTCACCGGCTGCGGCCAGAACAAGGCCACGGATGACGACGCTCTGCTGAAGCGGCACATCCAGGACACTCTCGATCTCATCGAGTTCGCCAACGGGCCCGTGACCAGCGAGTGGGGCAAGAAGCGGGCACAGATGGGCCACCCGAAGCCCTTCAACCTCACCCACCTCGGCGTCGGCAACGAAGAGAACCTGCCGAACGAGTTCTTCGCCCGCTTCAAGCAGTTCCGCGCGGCCATCGAGGCGAAGTACCCGGACATCACCGTCATCTCCAACTCCGGCCCGGACGACAGCGGTTCGACCTTCGACACGGCCTGGAAGCTCAACCGCGAGGGCAACGTCGACATGGTCGACGAGCACTACTACAACAGCACGAACTGGTTCCTGCAGAACAACGACCGCTACGACTCCTACGACAGGAACGGCCCCAAGGTCTTCCTCGGCGAGTACGCCTCCGGCGGCAACACCTTCAAGAACGCTCTCTCCGAAGCCGCGTTCATGACCGGCCTGGAGCGCAACGCGGACATCGTGAAGCTCGCCTCGTACGCCCCGCTGCTCGCCAACGAGGACTACGTGCAGTGGCGCCCCGACATGATCTGGTTCAACAACCACGCCTCCTGGAACTCGGCCAGCTACGAGGTCCAGAAGCTCTTCATGCGCAACGTCGGCGACCGGGTCGTGCCCTCCAAGGCGACCGGTACGCCCTCGGTGAGCGGCCCGATCTCGGGTGCGGTCGGTCTGTCGACCTGGGCGACGAGTGCCGCGTACGACGATGTGAAGGTGACCGCGGCGGACGGTTCGACGCTGCTGACCGACGACTTCTCCGGTGACGCCTCGAAGTGGACACACACGGGCGGCGGCAGCTGGAGCATCCAGGACGGGCAGTACGTGCAGACCGACGCCGCCGCCGAGAACACCATGGTGTCGGCGGGCGACCCGGCCTGGCACGACTACGACCTGCATGTGAAGGCCACCAAGAAGTCCGGCAAGGAAGGCTTCCTCGTCGCTTTCGGCGTCAAGGACACCGGGAACTACTACTGGTGGAACCTGGGCGGCTGGAACAACACCCAGTCCGCCGTCGAACAGGCCTCGGACGGCGGCAAGTCGACGCTCATCCCCAAGGCCGGATCGATCGAGACGGGCCGCGCGTACGACATCGACATCAAGGTCCGCGGCCGTCAGGTGACCCTCTACCTCGACGGCAAGGAGTGGGGCAGCTTCACCGACGACAAGCCGGCCGAGCCGTTCCGTCAGGTTGTCACCAAGGACAAGAAGACAGGCGATGTGATCGTCAAGGTGGTCAACGCCCAGTCGGCGGACGCCCGTACGGCGATCGACCTCGGTGGCCTGAAGACGTCGAAGAAGGCCGCCGTGACGACGCTGAAGGCGGCGCCCGACGCGGTCAACTCCGAGACGGAGACGCCCGTTGCCCCGGTCAGGTCCACCTTCGAGGGGGTGGCCGACAAGTTCACGTACACCTTCCCGGCGAACTCGGTCACGTTCCTGAGAATCAAGGAGAGGTGATCCGAAGGATCGATCGGATGAGGTGAATCCGGCGGGCGGCTCGGGCGTCGAAGGACGCCTGGGCCGCCTGTACGTATGGGAAAAGGTGTTGCGGATCTCTGCCCGCCCCTGTCACGCTCCTCCTCATGATGATTCGAGAGGCGGACACCGCCACCCTCTGGTGAGCGTCGTGTCGCATCCCCGAGGGGGATCACTCCGTGACGCGCGTATCGCGCGCAGTTCTTTTTCCTGGCCCGAATCCGATGCTGAACGCGTCGCTCTGGCGCGCGTGTTGGGCGACGACTGGCTCAGGTACGGCTTGTCCACGCTTCCGGCCGACCGGCCGAGGGCAGAGGCCGCCGTCACCGCCCTGTACCGCCTGATCGGCGAACCACCGCCGCAATTCGTCTGGGTTCCGTCCCCGGCGGCGGCACGGGAGGTCATGCTCGACCACCGTGACCGTTTCCGGCCCGTGCGGTTGGATGCCGCCGCCCTGCCCGCGCGAAATTGCGGCTGGCCGCTGGTCGCGCGGCTTGCCACCCTGGCGTCCGAACTGCGGGAACGCATGGACGACCGGATCGGGCAGCGGTCCTCGTCACTGATCTCCTGGACATGGGCAATGTCCGTAGCGGGGTCGGTACACACCATGGCTCCCGAGGAGGCGCTCGCGGCGGGCGTCCCGGTGAAGCGCGTGGTCGAAGCCCTCGTGTGCGACGCGCTGACCGAAACCCTGCGCGACTCGGTATGCGCTCCGGTGCGTACGGAGCTGCTGCCTCCGGCCGTGGACTCGCCGGGGCTCGCCTGGTACGGCCAGCACGACGCCGCCTGGGTCGCCCACTACGACGTCATGGCACGCGTCGGATTGACCACCTATCTGAGTGACGATCAGGACCAGCTCGGCCTGTGGGTCGAGCTGGCCCGGTCGACGGGCTGGTGGTGGCCCGGCGAGGGCATGTGCGTCATGGCCGAGCGGCCCAGCGAGATCCATAGCGAGCCTCAACCCAACGGTTTCCACGGCGAGTTGCGGCTGCACCGCGACGACGGACCGGCCGTCCGGTTCGCGGACGGCGCGGCGGTCCACGTCCTGCACGGCACCCATGTCCCGGAGTGGGTGATCAACGACCCGACCGTCGAACGCATCCACGCCGAGCGCAACGTCGAAGTGCGCCGCAGCGCCATCGAACGCATCGGCTGGGACGCCTACATCGACCAGGCCCGCCTCCGGCTCGTCGGCACGACCGGCGACCCCGGTAACCCCGGCTCCGACCTCCACCTCTACGACGTGCCCCGCGAACTCTGGGGCCGCCCCGCACGCCTGCTGCTCGTCGTCAACGGCTCGGTCGAGCCGGACGGCCGCCGCCGACGCTATGGGCTCAGCGTGCCCGACCACCTCGATGACCCTCTCTCGGCGGCCGGCTGGACGTACGGGCTGTCCGGCGAGCAGTACGCGGGACTTGTGCGCCGTACGTGAGGCGGTGGGGCGGTCGTACGCCCCGAGGCCCGGCCCTCGGCTCTCGGCCCTCGCGGTGCTCAACTCCCGTATCCGACAAGGACTTTCACGCAGCCTTCGCAGGCCCTCACACCCAAAGGTGATCCACATGACCATGACCCTCGCCGAACTCACCGAACTCACCGGTCTCGACGTCCTCGATCATCTGGAACGCCAGGTGACCATCCCCGTCGTCGACGGCCTCCAGGCCCAGGGCGACCTGATCGTCATCCCGTACGCGTTCGTCGAGCACAGCGTCTCCACGCATGAGTACACGCGCTGGCAGGACGTGCCCGCCGCGGGTATCGAGCTGCTGCGGAGCGCCGCGGGCGGCAATCCGCACTCGCTCGTCGCGGACCCGGGCACCTGCCGCTTCACCGGCGGCCTCCGCGACGCGACCGGCCTCGCCCTCGGCATGATCGACACCTCGGCGGTCGCGTACCTCATCCACCCGGAACACGGCGGCACCGGCATCGCGCCCGGCCGCTATGTCGTACGCCGTCAGCGGGAGCGGAGCACCGAGCGCAGGGGGTGGTTCGGCAACCGCATGATCGCGGACTGAGCGGACCGAGCCGACTCAGCGGACTGATGGGCCTGCCCGGCTACGCGCGCACGTCACCGACACGGAAGCTTGCGCCGGGGCGTGCGCACGCGGAGTCCTCGTCAGCGTTTATCAGGAGCGTTTACTCAGGGCGGTTGGTGTCGGGCCCAACCATGATCGCGTGGTGTCCCGGTGCCAGGACGGGCGGGGAGCTCTCATCGGGGAGCCCAGGAAAGTCGGCGACGGCCAGCTCCACGTCCGCCGTGCACATGTCGTACCCGCATTCACACGCGAACCCGTACACCGTGCTCAGCGCGCCGTCCGGAGCCCAGGGGCGGGCGTCGAACTGTTGGTGCTGGGAGACGACGGCTCTGTTGGCGTACCGCAGAAGTCGTCGGCGCTCGGCCGCCGTCGCCGCCACAGGACCTTCAGCCAGGGTCTCGGCGAACAGTGCCTCCACCTCGGCGACGGTGTCCGCCACGCTCTGACGCCCGTCGACGACCAGCTTGTGTCCGCCGTACTCCTCGACCTGCGCCTCGATCTCCCGCCGTAGCGCCTGATACAGCCGGAAGGCGCCCACGCCCGGCGCCATACCCCGCTCGACGAGCCGGTCGTGCTGGACCTCGGCAGTCGGCAGCAGCCACACCGCCCGGCCGGACGGACCCGTGACGGACGGTGTGACGGGCGTGCCCTCCGCGATCACGAGGGGCGAGCGGGGAAGTGTGCGTACGTCGTCGACGATCATCCGGCCACGCTCGTGATGAAGCGACATCGCGAGCATGTCCTCGACCGGTGCCGTCCACCGCTCGGCGCGCGGCATCCGCTCCCATGCGATCGCGGCCGTGTGCCCGGCCGCGATCGCCCGGTCCCGGTGCTCCCAGGTATGGGCGTCCGCGTTGTACCACCGCAGCCCGTGCCGCCGCGCGAGCAGCCGGGCCACGGTCGACTTGCCGGCCCCGGGTGACCCGCCGACCCACAACACCGGAGGCGTCTCGCCCATCCGTCCCCTCCCCACGATCACCTGGTGACTCTGGGGGAGTCTCTCGCAGAGGCAGGGGTCCCTGTGTGACTTGGCGCTTCAGTTGCTTTGTCGTCACCGGGGTACCGCAGCAGGTCAAGATGGACGCGGTCCGGCACGGTCTTCACGCCGGGCGTGCAGAGGAATCTACGAGACGCTGCCGCAGCACTCCGAGGCGATGCTCACCCTCGCGGCCTCGTGCCCGGTTCAACCGGCAGCCCTACCGGAGGCGGCGAGGTCGCCTCACGCGACCGCGGTCCCCTCGAGCTCGACCATCAGGTCGGGGACCGCCAGCCGTGTCACCCCGAGCATCGTGGTGGTCGGCGCCACCCCGGCGGCGCCCAACCGCGACGCCAGCACGCCGTAGTGCTCGAAGAGCCGATCGACGTCGGTGGTGTAGACGTTGAGCCGGACGAGGTTCGCGAGGGACATGCCGGCCTCCCCGAGCACGGCCTCCAGGTTGTCGATGGTCAGCGCCAACTGCGCCGCCATGTCACCGGCATGCTGGGGCTTGCCGTCGCCACTCATCGCGGTCTGCCCGGAGCAGTACAGGGTCCGGGTGTGCCCGGAGACGATCTCGCCCTGGCTGTAGCCCATCTCCACCGACCACGTCCACGGGTTGACCGTCGATCGCTCCATCGCCACATCAGCTCCATTCGATTCATGGGCAGTACGTACGGCCATCGGCTCGGCAGTCGCCGGCTTCGACGTCGTGTTGACGAGCCTCGCAACAAATCACGACATCCTCAGTCACGTATTTCGATAAAGTTCTCGTATGCGCGCCGACCGGTTGATCTCGTTGGTGCTGCTGCTGCGTCAGCGCGGTCGGCTGACTGCGGCCACGCTGGCCCGCGAGCTGGAGGTATCCACCCGCACCGTGCTGCGCGACATCGAGGCGCTGTCCGCGGCCGGCGTCCCGGTCTACGCCGAACGCGGCCGGCACGGCGGTTTCGCGTTGTCGCCCGGTTTCCGGACCGAGCTCACCGGTCTGAACCACGACGAGGCCCTTGCCTTGCTGGCCGCCGGATCGGGGCGCGGCGAGCAGGTATTCGGCCTCGGCTCGGCGCTCGCTTCGGCCATGCGGAAGGTGGTCGACGCGCTGCCCGAAAGCCACCGGGCCACCGCGAGCGACGCGGCCGAGCGATTTCTCGTCGACCCGGAGACCGACCTGCTCTCACGTCGGCTGGTCACTGAGGAGGTACCCGACACCACAATGATCGAGGTCCGGCGCGCGGTGCTCGCCGGACACAAGCTGCGCATCCACTACGCGGCCACGGGCCAGACACCACAGTGGCGCACGGTGGACCCGATCGGCCTGGTCACCGTACGCGACCGGGGCTACTTGCTGGCCACGAGATCTGGCGCGGACCGCACCTACCGGCTGTCGCGGGTGCTGGCCGCCGAGGAACTCCCCGAACCGGCACAGCGGCCGAACCGGGTCGATCTGGACCGGATCTGGCGGGAACGCTGCGCGCAGTTTCTGTCCGACGGCGATCAAGTCACCGTGCTGGTACGAGTGAACCCGGCGCGGCGGGAGGAGTTGCTGGACACCGCGCTGGCCGTCCGCGCCGAGGAACCCGACGCAGACGGCTGGCTGCGGCTGGAGGTGACCTTCCAGGATTCACGACACGCCGAATGGGCGCTGTGGCAGCTCAGCACGGACGCGGAAGCCCTGGCCCCGCAGTCGTTGCGCACCTCCCTGCGCAACCGCGCCGCCGCGATTGCCTCCTGCTACGGAGTGTCATCCTGAGAGTTGTCGCCTTCTGCGAGCAGCCGCCGACGCGGTTCGGGCCGCCCAAGTCGTAGTCGTAGTCCTCCATACCTGTCCCTTCCGCGATCCACGCGGAAGAGCGACAGGTTCAGAGAAAGGTTCTCAATGACTGAGGAGACGCTTGATGGTGGCAACACGGGCGGTGCGATCCGAGTGAGCGATACGGTCCGTCGGCCCGTTGGTCCCTGGACGCCGGCGGTTCATGCGCTTCTCGCCCACCTGGCGGTCAAGGGATTCGACGGTGCACCGCGTCCGCTCGGGATCGATGATGAGGGGCGCGAAATCCTCACGTTCCTGGAGGGCGAGACTGTCGGCAGCGCCAAACCATGGCCGACCTGGACTCATGCGGAGGACACTCTCGATCAGGTGGCCCGCTGGTTGCGCGCCTACCACGAGGCGGTTGCCGACTTCATCCCGCCGCAGGGGACCGTCTGGCGTGAAGGTGGTCAGTGGTCTCCGGGCCTGATCATCGGACACAACGACGCCGCCCCTTACAACGCGGCTTGGCGCGACGGCGAACTGGCCGGGTTCTTCGACTGGGATTTCGCCGCCCCCGTCAGCCGGGAGTGGGACCTCGCCTTCACCGCGTTCAGTTGGGTGCCCCTCCACGCGCGGCACGTCGTCGCCGCCGAGGGATTCACCGACTTCACGGCCCGGCCACGGCGACTCCACCGATTCCTCGACGTCTACGGCTGGTCTGGAAGCCTGACATCGTTCATTGAAGTGGTCCAGGCACGTGCCCAGGCCCATGCCGAGGGCATTCGCCGTCTCGCGGCCGAGGGAGACCCACTGTTCGACAAGCTGCTACGGCAAGGTGTCGCCGCCGATCTTGATCGCGCCATCGTTGAAATGGCCGAATTCTCAATCTGACTCCGCAACCCAATGCCGGACCGCCCGCCACCCCTGGTGTCGACCATAGCGACCAGGGGTCATCCATCTCGAAAGTCGCAGACAGCCATCGGCGCCTCGTGCGCATCCCGCCAGATCGACTGCAAACCCGCCAACTGAAGCGC
This sequence comes from Streptomyces pseudoechinosporeus, assembly GCF_054783935.1. NCBI lineage: Bacteria > Bacillati > Actinomycetota > Actinomycetes > Kitasatosporales > Streptomycetaceae > Streptomyces > Streptomyces pseudoechinosporeus. The sequence goes on along the minus strand of NZ_BAAGPS010000001.1, from coordinate 228,775 downwards.
AACGTCTCACCCTGGCGGTCGGCACGCACCCGTACAGATTGCATAAACGTGCATCGAAACGTATAGTCATGCCATCGAAGAGGAGGGTTCCATGGCGGTACGTGCGGCGGTGGCCGGAGCGAGTGGGTACGCGGGCGGGGAACTGTTGCGGCTGCTGCTGGCGCACCCCGAGATCGAGATAGGCGCGCTGACCGGCAACTCCAACGCGGGGCAGCGGCTCGGTGCGCTGCAGCCGCATCTGCTGCCACTCGCCGATCGCGTGCTCCAGGAGACCAGCCCCGACGTCCTCGCCGGGCACGATGTCGTCTTCCTCGCCCTGCCCCATGGGCAGTCCGCCGCCGTTGCCGAGCAGCTCGGCCCCGACGTCCTCGTCGTGGACATGGGCGCCGACTTCCGGCTCAAGGACGCGGGCGACTGGGAGAAGTTCTACGGCTCGGAGCACGCCGGGACCTGGCCCTACGGGCTCCCCGAACTGCCGGGTGGCCGCGCCGCGCTGGAGGGGTCCAAGCGCATCGCGGTACCCGGCTGCTACCCGACCGCCGCCTCGCTCGCGCTCGTTCCCGCGTACGCGGCCGGGCTCGCCGAACCCGAGGCCGTGATCGTCGCCGCCTCCGGGACCTCCGGCGCGGGCAAGGCGCCCAAGCCCCACCTGCTGGGCAGCGAAGTCATGGGCTCCATGTCGCCGTACGGCGTCGGCGGCGTCCACCGGCACACCCCTGAGATGATCCAGAACCTCGGCGCGGCAGCCGGCGAGCCCGTCACCGTCTCCTTCACGCCGACCCTCGCGCCGATGCCGCGCGGCATCCTCGCCACGTGCACCGCCAAGGCCCGGGACGGCGTCACCGCCGAGTCCGTGCGCGCCGCGTACGAGAAGGCGTACGGCGACGAGCCCTTCGTACATCTGCTGCCGGAAGGGCAGTGGCCCGCGACCGCGTCCGTCTACGGTTCCAACGCCGTTCAGATCCAGGTCGCGTACGACGCCGCCGCGCACCGCATCATCGCGATCAGTGCCATCGACAACCTCACCAAAGGCACCGCGGGCGGCGCGGTGCAGAGCATGAACATCGCCCTCGGACTGCCCGAGGACACGGGTCTTTCCACGATCGGAGTCGCACCGTGAGCGTCACCGCTGCCAAGGGCTTCACCGCCTCCGGCATCGCAGCAGGCATCAAAGAGAACGGCAACCCGGACCTCGCCCTCGTGGTCAACAACGGGCCCCGTCTGGCCGCCGCGGGCGTCTTCACCTCCAACCGTGTGAAGGCCGCGCCGGTGCTGTGGTCCGAGCAGGTCCTCAAGGGCGGCCTCGTCTCCGCCGTGATCCTCAACTCCGGTGGCGCCAACGCCTGTACGGGACCCAAGGGCTTCCAGGACACGCACGCCACCGCCGAGAAGGTCGCCGAGGTTCTGGGGCACAACGCCGGGGAGGTCGCCGTCGCCTCCACCGGGCTCATCGGACTGCTGCTCCCGATGGACAAGCTGCTCAAGGGAGTTGAGACGGCCGCCGCGTCCCTGAACGAGCACGGTGGTGAGAAGGCCGCCATCGCCATCAAGACCACCGACACCGTCCATAAGACGTCGGTTGTCGAGGGGAACGGCTGGACCGTCGGCGGCATGGCCAAGGGCGCGGGCATGCTCGCCCCCGGCCTCGCCACCATGCTCGTCGTCCTCACCACGGACGCCGACGTCGAGAGCGACGTACTGGACAAGGCGCTGCGGGCGGCCACGAAGGTCACCTTCGACCGCGTCGACTCCGACGGCTGCATGTCCACCAACGACACCGTCCTGCTGCTCGCCTCCGGCGCCTCCCAAGTCACCCCGGAATACGCCGAGTTCGCCGAGGCCGTACGCGCGGTCTGTGACGACCTCGGGCAGCAGCTCATCCGGGACGCCGAGGGCGCCAGCAAGGACATCAAGGTCGAGGTCGTCAACGCCGCGACCGAGGACGACGCCGTCGAGGTGGGCCGCTCCATCGCCCGCAACAACCTCCTCAAGTGCGCGATCCACGGCGAGGACCCCAACTGGGGCCGCGTCCTGTCCGCCATCGGTACGACCCAAGCGGCCTTCGAGCCCGACCAGTTGAACGTCGCCATCAACGGCGTATGGGTCTGCAAGAACGGCGGTGTCGGCGAGGACCGCGACAAGGTCGACATGCGCTACCGCGAGGTGCACATCGTCGCCGACCTCGCGGCAGGCGATGAGACCGCCACGATCTGGACCAACGACCTCACCGCGGACTACGTCCACGAGAACAGCGCGTACTCGTCATGAGCACTACTCGTAAGCACACCGCCCTCCCCAAGGCCCAGATCCTCATCGAGGCGCTGCCCTGGCTGGTGCGGCACAACGGCAAGACCGTCGTCATCAAGTTCGGCGGCAACGCCATGATCGACGAGGAGCTGAAGGCCGCGTTCGCGCAGGACGTCGTGTTCCTGCACCACGCCGGCCTCAAGCCCGTCGTCGTGCACGGAGGCGGGCCGCAGATCAGCGCGGCCCTGGACCAGCACGGCATCGTCAGCGAGTTCAAGGCGGGCCTCAGGGTCACCACCGAGGATGCCATGGACGTCGTACGCATGGTCCTCGCCGGACATGTGCAGCGCGAGCTGGTCGGGCTGCTCAACCAGCACGGGCCGCTCGCTGTCGGAATGACCGGCGAGGACGCGCACACCATCACCGCCACCAAGCACCAGCCCGAGATCGACGGGGAGTTGGTCGACATCGGGCGGGTCGGTGAGATCACCGCAATCGACACAGGCGCGATCGAGGCACTGCTCGAGGACGGCAGGATCCCGGTCATCTCCTCGATCGCCCGTTCCCAGGACGACGGACATGTCTACAACGTCAATGCTGATACGGCGGCTGCGGCACTCGCTGCGGCACTTGGCGCCGAAACCCTCATGGTCCTCACGGACGTCGAGGGACTCTACGAAGACTGGCCGAACTCCGACGAGGTGATCAGCCGCCTCACCGCGAAGCAGCTGGAGAAGCTGCTGCCCGAGCTGGCCAGCGGCATGGTGCCGAAGATGGAGGGCTGTCTGCACGCCGTCCGCAACGGCGTGAACACCGCCCGCGTGATCGACGGGCGCGTCCAGCACTCGATCCTGCTGGAGATCTTCACCGACGAGGGCATCGGCACGATGGTCGTGCCGGACGCAGAGAACGACGTAGCGAACGACGCAGTGGGGGAGTCATGACCAACCAGGAGCTGACCACGCGCTGGCAGGGCGCTCTCATGGACAACTACGGCACCCCACGGCTGCCCCTCGTCCGCGGCGAGGGCACGAAGCTCTGGGACGCCGACGGCAAGGAGTACCTCGACTTCGTCGGCGGGATCGCGGTGAACGCGCTCGGCCACGCCCACCCCGCGATCGTCGAGGCCGTCAGCAAGCAGATCGCCTCCCTCGGCCATGTCTCCAACCTCTTCGTCGCCGAGCCGCCCGTCGCGCTCGCCGAACGGCTGCTCCAGCTCTTCGGCCGCGACGGGCGCGTGTACTTCTGCAACTCGGGGGCCGAGGCCAACGAGGGTGCCTTCAAGATCGGGCGGCTGACCGGGCGTTCGCACATGGTCGCCACGCAAGGCGGCTTCCACGGCCGGACCATGGGCGCGCTCGCGCTCACCGGTCAGCCGGGCAAGCAGGAGCCGTTCCTGCCGCTGCCGGGCGACGTCACGCATGTCCCGTACGGCGACGCGAAGGCGCTGGCCGCCGCCGTCACCGAGGACACGGCACTCGTGATCGTCGAGCCGGTGCAGGGCGAGAACGGCGTGGTCGTACCGCCCCCCGGCTACCTCAAGGCAGTCCGCGCCATCACCGCGGCCACCGGCACCCTCCTCGTCCTCGACGAGGTACAGACGGGCGTCGGACGGACCGGGCACTGGTTCGAGTACCAGGCCCACGAGGGCGTCCTGCCCGACATCGTCACCCTCGCCAAGGGTCTCGGCGGCGGACTGCCCCTCGGCGCGACCGTCGCCTTCGGCCGCGCCGCCCAGCTGCTGAAGCCCGGTCACCACGGCACGACGTTCGGCGGGAACCCGGTCGCCTGCGCCGCCGGGCTCGCTGTCCTCGACACCATCGAGGCCGAGGGTCTGCTGGAGAACGTGAAGCGTACGAGCGAGAAGCTGCGCGGTGGGGTGGAGGCACTGGGCCACCCAATGATCGACTATGTCCGTGGCTCGGGCCTGCTCCTGGGTATCGTGCTCACCGAGCCGCTCGCGCCCCAGGTGCAGCAGGCGGCTCAGGACGCCGGCCTTCTGGTGAACGCGCCCGCCCCCGATGTCGTACGGCTGATGCCGCCGCTGAACCTCGGCGACGACGAGGTGGACGCGCTGCTCCAGGCCCTTCCCGGTGTCCTGGACGCGGTAGCCAACGGGGACGGACGAGCCAAAGAATGAGACGACGACGATGAGTCAGGCGCAGGATCACGAGCACGCCGGGCCTGCCGTGCCGCAGACCCGCACCGCACGCCACCGCCGGATCGTGGACATCCTCAACCGGCAACCGGTGCGCTCCCAGAGCCAGTTGGCGAAGCTCCTCGCCGACGACGGGCTGACCGTCACCCAGGCGACGCTCTCCCGGGATCTGGACGAGCTGAACGCGGTGAAGATCCGCAACAACGACGGCGACCTGATCTACGCGGTACCGAGCGAGGGCGGCTTCCGCACCCCGCGCGCACCGCTGGGCGAGTCGGCGAAGGAGGAGCGGATGCGGCGCCTCTCCGCGGAGCTGCTGATCTCCGCGGAGGCGTCGGCGAACCTCGTGGTGCTGCGTACGCCGCCGGGCGCCGCACAGTTCCTCGCTTCGGCCATCGACCAGGCCGAGCTGCACGACATCCTCGGCACGATCGCGGGTGACGACACGCTGCTGCTGATCAGCCGTGACCCCAGTGGGGGTCAGGCTCTGGCCGATCACTTGTTGCGGTTGGCTCAGAACAACCATTGAGGCGTACGCCCTTGTCGGGGCTCACCCCAGGCGGGCGCCGAGACCTCCAGTGCAACGGACCTCGTCGCCCGCCGTGATGAGCAGGGCCTCGACGTCAGGCAGGGACTCCAGCCAGCTGAGGGCGTGCCGGGCGCCCATCGCGAAGGCCGCCGTCGCCCAGGCGTCCGCCCAGGTGAGCCGGGGGCTCACCACGGTCACGGCCACCAGGTCGGTGACCGCGGACTTGCCGGTGCCCGGGTCCACGATGTGGACGCCGCGCTCGGCGGAACCCGAGGTGGCGACGGCCAGTTCGTCGGCGCCCGCCGCGGAGACGACCGCCGCGAGGGAACCGGGGCGCAGCGGGTCCGAGACACCGACCCGCCAGGGCCGCTCGGGCCCCGGCGTGCCGAGCAACTGCACATCGCCACCGCCGTTCACGCTGACGCCGCTCGCCCCGGCCGCCATGAGATGCCGGGCCGCACGCTCGACCGACCAGCCCTTCACCAGACCGGTCGGGTCGACGACACCCGCGTACTTCGTGCTGAACCAGCCGTCGCTCAACCGCTCGGCCTCGGCGCACAGTTCGAGGACCTCGGCGACCTCCGGGTCGCAGTCCTCGACTGTCAGCTCACCCCGGCCGAGCCGGGAGATCTGGCTGTCCTCCTTGTAGGTGCTGAACACCGCGTCCACCACGTGGAGTTGGGCGATCGCCTCCTCCAACGCGGTCTGCACGGCCGCCGCTTCGCCCCCGCGCACGTCGAACGAGACGACCGTGCCCATCACCTCCTCCGCGTGACGCACCGCGGGGAGCGCCTGCGCGGGATCCGCCACCTCAGCCACCGACCTGGTCCAGGGCGTTCTGGAGGGACTGCTTGTAGCCGGCGCTGGTGTAGGAGGCTCCGGAGACGGCGTCGATGTCGGCGCTGCCCGCGGCGACAGCGGCTTGGTTGAGCTTGGGGATCGAGTTGGCGCTGACCTGGTCGCTGCGTCCGCCCTTCGGCTTCTGTACCGCCTCGGCCTTGGTGATCTTGTCGCCGTTCATGGTGATACGGACCTGGACGGGGCCGTACTCCGTCTCGGAGACACTGCCGGTCACGATGCGGGCATCGGCCGCCGCATCGGAGGACCCGCCACCGTCACTGCCGGAGGACCCGCTACCACTGCCGGAACCGGTCTGCCCGGATCCACTGCCGGAACCGGCCTGGGCGGAACCGCCGCCGGACTTGGCTGCCTTGTCGAGGGCGGACTGGAGGGACTTCTTGTAGCCGGCGCTGGTGTAGGTGGCGCCGGAGACGGCGTCGATGTCGGCGCTGCCCGCGGTGACGGCCGCCTGGTTGAGCTTGGGGACGGAGTTGCCGCTGATCTGGTCGCTGCGCCCACCGGTCGGCTTCTGTACCGCCTCGGCCTTGGTGATCTTTCCGCCGGCCATGGTGACGCGGACCTGGACGGGGCCGTACTCGGTTGTGGCCACGTCTCCGGTGACCGTCTGGGCCTGGGCCGAGCCGGAGGACGACCCGCCGCCACCGGACTGGGCTGCCTTGTCGAGGGCGGACTGGAGGGACTTCTTGTAGCCGGCGCTGGTGTAGGTGGCGCCGGAGACGGCGTCGATGTCGGCGCTGCCCGCGGTGACGGCCGCCTGGTTGAGCTTGGGGATCGCGTCGGCGCTGATCTGGTCGCTGCGTCCGCCCTTCGGCTGTTGCACCGCCTCGGACTTGGTGATCTTTCCGCCAGCCATGGTGACACGGACCTGGACGGGGCCGTACTCGGTCGTGGCCGCGGTTCCGGTGACCGTGCCGTCCTGGACGGCCGACTGCTGCGCGCCTCCCTGCGGCGACGCTCCGCCCTGCGCGGATGCGGACGATGACGGGTCCGACGCCGGCTTCAGCGACAGAACCAGCACGATCCCGGACACGGTAGCGGCGGTTGCGAGCATGACACGCCGGATGGGGTGACTCTTCTTCATCGCTCCTGACTCCCGTCGCTCACATCTCGAACGACTCGTGATGGATGCGGCGGGCCGGTACGCCCGCGCCGCGGAGTGCTTCGTAGACCTGCTGTGCGAAGCCGGGAGGCCCGCACAGGAAAACGTCATGGCTGTCGACGTCCGGCAGCTTTCTGCGCAGGGTCTCCGCCGAGATGTCGGGGCGTTCCCCGTCCGGGCTGTTGACCGCGTACATGAGCCGGGCACCGCGCTCGTCGGCGATGGCGGCCAGCTCGTCCCACAGGGCCAGGTCCTGGGTGCTGTTGGCCCGGTACAGCAGCGTCAGATCGCCGGGCGAGCCGGGCAGTGTCTCGAACAGCGCCCGCATCGGCGTGATCCCGACACCGCCCGCGATCAGCAGCACCTTGCCGCTTCTGCGCCGGGAGGCGGTCATCGCGCCGTACGGGCCCTCGGCCCAGACGCGGGTACCGGGCTCCAGTTCGCGCAGCCTGGCGCTGTGGTCGCCGATCGACTTGACCGTGATGCGCAGCATGTTGGGGCGCGGCGCCGCCGACAGGGAGTACGGGTGCGAGCTGAGCCGCATGCCCGCCGCCAGGAACCGCCACCGGAAGAACTGTCCGGCCTCGGCGCCGATGCGGTGCAGCCGCCGCCCCGAGATCAGCACCGAGACGACCCCGGGTGCCTCCTCGACGACGTCCGCGACCCGCATACGGTGCCGCATGTTCAGCCGGATCGGCACGAGCACCCGGTACCAGAGCGCCAGCGCGGTCACCGTCCCGTACAGCGCGTACCAGGCCGTGGTCGCGGCGGGCTGGACGGCGAAGTCATTGCCCGTGGACAGCTGGTGCCAGAAGGACAGGTACACGGCCGCGTAGGTGAGCAGATGGATGTGGTACCAGGTGTCGTACGGGATCCTGCGCCGAATCCCGCCGATGGAGATCAGCCCGATGAACAGCAGCAGACTCGTGCCGATCGCGGCCTTGCCCATGTCCGGCAGCGTGTTGACCGAGTCGATGGTCTGCTCGACGATCCCGGAGAACCCGAGTCCGGCCTGCAACGCGTAGCCGTACATGGTCAGGATGAGATGGGCGAGGACCAGGCAGAGCGTGTAGCGGCCGCTCATCGCGTGCCAGCGGGCGACGCGGTCCGAGCCGACGCGGCGCTCCAGCGCCGGCACCCGGGCCATCTGCAACACCACGAGGGCCATCAGGTAACCGGCCAGCAGACCGGTGATCCGGCCTGCGTTGAGTATCCGGTCCGTGTTGTTGGCGATGGCCGGAGTGTTGCTCCACCACAGCCAGACCACCCCCACCGCACCCGCCCAGACAGCGAGCAGCAGCGGGACTGCGGGATTGCGGCGAGGGCGGATGCGGCGCAACGTCTGGCGCCGCGCAGCGCGACCGCCGGCGATCGTACTCACGGTTCCTCCGTGGGACTGGCGAGAGGGGGAGTGGCCCTTGGCCCAGTGGTACGTCCCGGGACGGCAGCTTGTTCAATGCACCAGGGAGCAAGGGGTGAACTGCTGCGACTCGCGGTAACCCGGCGGCGGCACGGAGGGTCTGCGCAAAGGGCCTGGTCGACCTCAGTAGCGGACGATCGAGGTCGGACCGCTCTCCGTCCCGATCGCGATGTGCGGCCTGCGCGCCGGATCCGCCCAGTTCAGGATTCGCCGCATCGCGTCCCGCGGCACGGACACACAACCGGCCGTCGCCCCACGCCCGTTGACATGCAGGAAGATCCCGGCGCCCCGCCCGGGCACGGGCCGCTCGTAGTTGAAGCCGATGACGAGCGCGTACGCGTACTGCGTTCCGTACGAGATCAGGTGCTCGGACTCGGCGGCCCTGCAGTCGGCCGGGCGCGGCTCGGTCCAGCGGTTGTAGGAGCGCGAGTCGTTGTCCTGGCACCACCAGGAGTTCTGGCGCACGCGGCGGTACGTGGCGGTCGTCCCCTTCGGCGCCGGCTCGATGCCGAAGGCGTACGGCAGGTCGTACAGGCCGGTGGGTGTGGTGTTCGTGCCCTGCTTGCGCGAGCCGCCCTCGACGAGCCCTCTCGCACCGAAACGGGCCGGCGCGGAGCCGGCCCTCACCCAGCGGCCGTCGCGCCGGTCCCACCAGGTGACCGTTCCGGTCGTCGAGGACGTCCGGGAGGCCCGGGCGGTGATCAGCTGGCTGCCGCCGCCCGTGTCCGCCATCCGCTCGGGCAGCGGTGGTTGACTGCCGGGAGCGGCGACGAGGAGGGACACGGACGCGAGGACGGCGGCTCCGAGGCGCATGCCTCAGACGCTATGGGGCGGCAGGGGCAACGGCAGCCCGGGTAGCCCATCCAGGCTGGTCGCCACGTGCTCCTTCTTCTGGAAGTACGCGTCCAGCGACACGTCGTCCTCCCGCGCGAAGCGCTTGGCGTGCAGCTCGCGGTCTTCCTCGTACGCCATGAAGGGCACCGCGTAGCCGCAGGTGTCGCGGATGAGTTCGGCCGTCACGACGATGATCGCGCGCAGGCCGTGCGGGGTCGGGTCGATGTCCGGGAAGTGGGCGAGCAGTTCCTTGAAGCGTGGGTCGTCACGGAAGACGGGCTCCCCGTGGCCGTGTACGCGGACGATGTTCGGCGGGCCCTGGAAGGCGCACCACATCAGCGTGATCCGGCCGTTCTCCCGCAGGTGGGCGATCGTCTCGGCGTTGCTTCCGGCGAAGTCCAGGTAGGCGACGGTGAGTTCGTCGAGGACCGCGAACGAGCCCTTGAGGCCCTTGGGGGAGAGGTTGACCGTGCCGTCGCCGGACAGGGGCGCGGTCGCGGTGAAGAAGAGGGGCTGCGCCTCGATGAACGTACGCAGTCGGCCGTCTATGCGCTCGTAGGTCTTTCCCATGTCCAACGATTATTGGCGCAACTCCTTTGGCTGTCTAAGGAATTGCGCACCCATTGCGCGCCCTGGGGCCTGCGGGCTCCGTGGCCGCCCCGGCCCAGCGCTCGGGGCGGCCACGGAGGGCTTACTTGGTGTCGCTACTGGTTGAGCTCGCAGGCCGCGAGCGCTTCGAGGCCTTCGGGCTTCTCGGCGGCGCGGCCGATCGCCGTCTCGATGCGGTTGAGTGCGGCGACGCGCTTGTCTTCGAGCGGGCCGAGGATGGCGTTCTGGACGAAGTTGGGGCCGCCCTGGCCGACGGTGTCGACGAGGCGCTGGTTGGCCTCGGCGATCTGGGTGTCGAGCTGGGCAAGGTTGCTGTCCACCTCGGCCTGTGCGGAAGCGGGGATCTCGGCGGGCAGGCTCGGCTCGACGTCGGGGCAGCTGATGGTGCCCGCGGCGCCGGCGTTGCCCGCGTCCTCGGCTCCGCCCGCGTCCTCCGCGTCTCCGGCGTCACCGGCCGCGTCCCCGGCTCCGGCGCCGGCCTCGTTCTCGCCAGCCGCGCCGGTGGCCGCCTCGGTCGGCTCCTCCTCGGCTTCGCCGCCCGCGTCAGCCGCGCCACCCGCATCGAGGGTGCAGGCCGCGAGGGCTTCGAGGCCTTCGGGCTTCTCGGCGGCGCGGCCGATGGCGGTCTCGATGCGGTTCAGGGTGGCGATGCGCTTGTCTTCGAGCGGGCCGAGGATGGCGTTCTGGACGAAGTTGGGGCCGCCCTGGCCGACGGTGTCGACGAGGCGCTGGTCGGCCTCGGAGATCTGGGTGTCGAGGAGGGTGAGGTTGCGCTCCACCTCGGCCTGTGCGGAGGCCGGGATCTCGGGAAGGCTGCCCTCGACGGCCGGACAGTTCACCGTGCCGGGCGACGCGTTCGTGGCGGCCTGCTCGCCGTTGTTCGACGTCTCTCCGGCCAAGGCCGATCCGGCGATCACGGCGCCGGACAACACCACCGCGGCGGCGCCGCCGATCATCGCCACGCGGCGCTTGTTGTACTTCGGGAGAGCCCTGGACATGCGGAAGCCTCGCTCTGGTCGGGGGTGGGCCGCCCGTGGTCCCTCGGGCGGCGTGCTGTCTGTGCGGTTGCGGTACAGCGGTTTACAAACGCGGCGCCTGCGTTCAGCGGGAGATACGGGAAAGCGATTTCCCCCGTTCAAAGGAAACCTGAGATTTGTTCGCCGTACTCTCCAGCGGACCCCGAGATTGACGAACCATGCAGAGTGCTGCATACTCATGCATGTCAGCGAATGCACTGTGAGGAGAAACCCGTGACCGAGCGCGTCGTACTCGCCTACTCGGGCGGCCTGGACACCTCCGTCGCCATCGGCTGGATCGCCGAGGAGACGGGCGCCGAGGTCATCGCCGTTGCCGTGGACGTCGGTCAGGGCGGCGAGGACCTGGACGTCATCCGCAAGCGCGCGCTCGCCTGCGGTGCCGTCGAGGCCGAGGTCGCGGACGCCAGGGACGAGTTCGCCGAGGAGTACTGCCTCCCGGCGATCAAGGCCAACGCCCTCTACATGGACCGCTACCCGCTGGTCTCCGCCCTCTCCCGGCCGACCATCGTCAAGCACCTCGTCGCCGCCGCCCAGAAGCACGGCGCCACCACGGTCGCCCACGGCTGCACCGGCAAGGGCAACGACCAGGTCCGCTTCGAGGCCGGCATCGTCGCCCTCGCCCCCGACCTCAAGTGCATCGCCCCGGTCCGCGACTACGCGATGACCCGGGACAAGGCGATCGCCTTCTGCGAGGAGAAGGGCCTGCCGATCGCCACCACCAAGAAGTCGCCGTACTCCATCGACCAGAACGTCTTCGGACGCGCCGTCGAGACCGGCTTCCTGGAGGACATCTGGAACGCCCCGATCGAGGACGTCTACGAGTACACGCAGAACCCCGCGCTCCCGCGGGAGCCCGACGAGGTGATCGTCACCTTCAAGGCGGGCGTCCCGGTCGCGATCGACGGCAAGCCCGTCACCGTCCTGCAGGCCATCCAGCAGCTCAACCAGCGCGCCGGCGCCCAGGGCATCGGCCGGATCGACATGGTCGAGGACCGCCTGGTCGGCATCAAGTCCCGTGAGGTGTACGAGGCTCCCGGCGCCATCGCGCTGATCACGGCCCACCAGGAGCTGGAGAACGTCACCGTCGAGCGCGAACTGGCCCGCTACAAGCGGCAGGTCGAGCAGCGCTGGGGCGAACTGGTCTACGACGGCCAGTGGTTCTCCCCGCTCAAGCGCGCCCTGGACGGCTTCATCAACGAGGCCAACCAGCACGTATCCGGCGACATCCGGATGACCCTGCACGGCGGTCGCGCCGTCGTCACCGGCCGGCGCTCCGAGTCGTCGCTGTACGACTTCAATCTCGCTACGTACGACACGGGCGACTCCTTCGACCAGTCCGCGGCCAAGGGCTTCATCGACATCTACAGCCTGTCGTCGAAGATCGCGGCCAAGCGCGACCTGGCGTAAGACTCGTACGTACTGGCCTGACAGCCGCCTCCTCACCTGCAAGGGTGGGGAGGCGGTCGCACATCATCACTCCGAGGAGCAGAGCAAGTGAGCAGCAACAGCGGTGACGTACGGCTCTGGGGCGGCCGTTTCGCCGACGGTCCAGCCGAGGCCCTGGCGAAGCTGTCCGCGTCCGTCCACTTCGACTGGCGGCTCGCGCCGTACGACATCGCCGGTTCGCGAGCCCACGCGCGCGTGCTGCACAAGGCGAACCTCCTCACGGCCGACGAGCTGGAGCGCATGCTCCAAGGGCTCGACCAGCTCGAAGCCGATGTCGCAGACGGCTCCCTCGTCGGCACCATCGCCGACGAGGACGTCCACACCGCGCTGGAGCGCGGCCTGCTGGAGCGGATCGGCCCGGACCTCGGCGGCAAGCTGCGCGCGGGCCGCTCGCGCAACGACCAGGTCGCCACGCTCTTCCGGATGTACCTGCGCGACCACGCCCGCATCATCGGCGGCCTGATCGCCGACCTCCAGGACGCCCTGATCGGCCTGGCCGAGGCCCACCCGGACGTCGCCATGCCGGGCCGTACGCATCTTCAGCACGCGCAGCCGGTGCTCTTCGCGCATCACGTACTGGCCCACGCGCAGTCCCTGTCCCGGGACGCCGAGCGGCTGCGTCAGTGGGACGAGCGGACGGCGGTGTCGCCGTACGGCTCGGGAGCCCTGGCCGGCAGCAGTCTGGGACTCGACCCGGAGGCCGTCGCCCGCGACCTCGGCTTCGAGCACGGCAGCTCGGGCAACTCCATCGACGGGACGGCCTCGCGGGACTTCGCCGCCGAGTTCGCCTTCATCACCGCGATGATCGGTGTGAACCTCTCCCGGATCGCCGAGGAGATCATCATCTGGAACACGAAGGAGTTCTCCTTCGTCACCCTCCACGACGCCTTCTCCACCGGCTCCTCGATCATGCCGCAGAAGAAGAACCCGGACATCGCGGAGCTGGCGCGCGGCAAGTCGGGCCGGCTCATCGGCAATCTCACGGGGCTCATGGCGACGCTCAAGGCCCTGCCCCTCGCGTACAACCGCGACCTCCAGGAGGACAAGGAGCCGGTCTTCGACTCCTGCGACCAGCTGGAGGTCCTGCTCCCCGCCTTCACCGGCATGATGGCCACCCTGACCGTCAACCGCGAGCGCATGGAGGAGCTGGCCCCGGCCGGTTTCTCGCTCGCCACCGACATCGCCGAGTGGCTGGTCAAGCAGGGTGTGCCGTTTCGGGTCGCGCACGAGGTCGCGGGCGAGTGCGTGAAGGTCGCCGAGGCCGAGGGCAAGGAGCTGGACCAGCTGACCGACGAACAGTTCGCGAAGATCTCCGCGCACCTGACCCCCGAGGTACGCACCGTCCTCAACGTCCCCGGCGCCCTCGCCTCCCGCAACGGCCGCGGCGGTACGGCACCCAGCGCGGTCGCGGTCCAGCTCGCCGAGGTCAAGGCGGACGTGGTGGCCCAGCACGCGTGGGCGAACGCCCGCAAGTAAGGGGTTGGGCGAGCGCCCGCCAATGCCTGGGGTCAGTGCGGCAGTGCGGCGGTCACAGCGCGTCGGCCGGATCGCCCGTGGACTCGGACGGGGTGCTGCCCACGCCCCCGTCCTTCTCAGGGCAGTCCTCGTCGCTCCAGGCGCTGGTTCCGCTGTTCGACGTGCCTTCCTCGACGATGAACTCGATCTTGTCGCGCGGCGGTTCGTCACCGTCGGCGGCGATGGCGACACCGCCTCCGGCCAGGCCCGCGACGGCCAGCACAGTGGCGGCGACGACAACTGTCTTACGGGTACGACGTGCCATGTCGGTGGCTCCTTCAGCCGAGTGGGACGACATCGGGTACACGGCCAAGAGCATCAGGTGAGGGCGAAAACGGGCTTAAAGCGGCCCGTGGCCAGGGAACTTGGGCACCCGTACGCCAGGGCTACGGGTGCTCCGCCCCGCCCTCCAGCCGCTGGCCGCGCAACAGGAACCACGCCGCCACCGCCGCGCCGAGCAGCACCGCCGCACCGGCACCCGCCGCGAGCGTGAGCCCGTCGACGAAGGCCGCGCGGGCGGCGCCCAGCAGCGCCTGAGCGTTCGGCAGACCCGCCGTCGCCTCCACCGCGCCGCCCAGGGACTCGTGCGCCGCGGCGGCCACCTCCGGGGACGTACCGGCCGGAGCCGTGAAGCCGCCGTAGACGCCGGTGACGATGGAGCCGAGGAGCGCGATACCGAGGGCGGCGCCGAGTTCGTACGCCGTCTCGGAGACCGCGGACGCGGCGCCTGCCTGCTCCTTGGGCACACTGGAGAGGATCACGTCGGCGGTCACGGTGAACGAGAAGCCCGCGCCGACGCCCACGACCAGCAGCGCGCCGCCGAGCAGCGGATAGCCGGTGGACTGGCTCAGCAACGTGAGCGTGGCCAGCGCGAGGCCGATCGCGGCGAGCCCGCCCGCGACGACGGCCCGTACCGAGTAGCGGCGCGCCACCGAACCCGCGATCAGTCCGGCCGCCACCGCGCCCACCGCGGCGGGCAGTTCGGCGAGACCCGCCACCAACGGCCGCATCCCCTGGACGAGTTGCAGATACTGCGAGAGGAAGAAGACCAGACCGGACAGGCCGAGAATGGTCAGCAGATCGGCGAGCACGGCCGCCGAGAAGCCGCGGTTGCGGAACAGCCGCATGTCCAACAGCGGCGTTTCCAGCGCGAATTGACGGCGTACGAAGCCGAAGAGGGCTGCGGCACCCAGCAGCCCCGCGGCAGCCGCCTCCCCGCTCACCCCGTGCGCGGCGGCCTCCTTGACCCCGTACACGATGCCGACCATCCCGATGAGCGACAGGACGACACTGATCAGGTCCCACGGGCCGGGCTCGGGATTACGCGACTCGGGCAGCAGCTTCATGCCGACGACGACGAGGACCGCCATCACGGGGAGGTTGATGAGGAAGACGGAACCCCACCAGAAGTGCTCCAGCAGGAAACCGCCGGCGATCGGTCCGATCGCCATGCCCGCGGAGGCGGTCGCGCCCCAGATGCCGACGGCGAGACTGCGTTCGCGCGGGTCGTGGAAGAGGTTGCGGATGAGGGCGAGCGTGGCGGGCATCAGGGTCGCGCCCGCGACACCGAGCAGCGCCCGCGCCAGGATCATCAACTCCGCAGTGCTCGCATAGGCGTTGAGCACGGAGGTCAGACCGAACGCGACCGAGCCGATGAGCAGCAGCTTCTTACGGCCGATACGGTCGCCGAGGCTGCCCATCGAGACGAGCAGACCGGCGATCACGAACGAGTAGACGTCACCGATCCACAGCAACTGCGTGCCGGACGGCTTCAGGTCCTCGCTGATGTACGGGGTGGCAAGCCCCAGCACGGTCGCGTCGACGGCCACAAGGAGCACGGCGAGCACCAGCACGGCCAAGGCGAGCCAGCGCCCGGGGCGCTTCTCCACCTCGGCCGCCGCCGTCCACTGCTGTGTGCTGGTCATGATTCTCTCCGTAGTGCGCCGCCGAGCAACAGCTCGACGATCATGTGGTGGAAGTCCTTGGCGGCGACCTTGCCGCTCAGGACGACCCAGGCGCAGGACGCGATCAGTGCGAACAGCGCCTCGGTGAGCCAGGCAGGCGTGAGGTCGATACGGAACTCGCCGCTCTCCTGGCCACGCCGGAACAGGGCGGAGATACGGGCGTCGAGCCGCTCCCAGCCCGCGTTCTGCTGCTCACCCTCGAAGAGCTGGTTCTCCGTGTAGAGGAAGGAGAGCAGCCCGGCGGCGGGCTCGACCTCGCGCACCAGTCGGCGTACGGCATCGCTCGCGGACCCCTCCTCGAGCCGCGCCGCGTCCAGCGCCGCCTCGCACTCCTCGATGCCGAGCTCTTCGAGCGCTCGTACGAGGGCGTCGCGCCCGGCGAACTGGCGGTGCAGGGTGGCCCGGCTGATCCCGGCCGCCTTGGCGACCTCGTCCATGGTGGCGGTGGACTTCCGGGTGAGCAGCGCGGCGGCGCTGCGAAGCACATGTGCACGATCGACAGCCATGAGACAAACATAGCCCATATGAGACATGGATGTCTCATTCAAGGCGTACGCGGCTCATCCATGCTCGCTCAGTCATGCCTGCCTGCGGTGTTGTACTCCGGTGATCCGTGGGTGCTCAGTGCCAGGGCAGCTGCCCGCGCCGCTCCCAGTACGCGCCCGGCTCCTCGGCGAGTGCGGACAGCAGGGCCGCCTGTTCGTCGTCCAGGTCCACCACCGCGGCGTGCAGGTTCGAGACGAGCTGGTTGACGGTGGCCGCGCCGGAGAGGACGACACCGGCCCAGGGCTGCCGCAGGACGAGGGCGAGGGCGACCGCGTCGGCGCCGAGTTCCGCCGCCTCGGCGATGGCGCGTACGGCCTCCGGGGCGTGCGGACCGGCGAGGCGGCCGTTGGCCATGGCCTCCTTGACGATCACGGTGAGCCCGGCGTCATGTGCTTCGGCGAGCGCGGGCGCGGCGGAGGTCTCCAGGGCGTTGTACGTGGCCTGGACGGTACGGAAGAGGGGCTCGCCCTCGACCGTCACGGCGAGCGCGGCCCGGATGGCGTCGGCCTGGGCGGGTCCGCTGGTGGAGAAGCCGATCGTGAGCCCCTGGGCTGCGGCCTCCGCCAGCTTGGCGTGGAGTTCCTTGTCGGTGAGGGCCGGGCTGTCCGGGGTCACCGAGTGGATCTGATACAGGTCGAGCCGGTCGCCGAGCAGTCCGGCGGACTCGGCGCGCTGCCGCTCGTACGTGGCGACGCTGTGGTCCTTGACCTCGTGCTCCTCGGCGTCCGCCCGCCACTGGGCGGTGTAGGTGTAGCCCCACTTGCTGCCGATGACGACATCGTCGACCTCGGGCCGGGTGCGCAGCCAGTCGGCGAGGAACTCCTCGGAACGGCCGTACGAGCGGGCCGCGTCGAAGTAGCGCACGCCCTGGGCGTAGGCGGCGTCGAGGAGTTCATGGGAACGTTCGCGCAACGCCTCGACGCTGCGTTCGGCCGGGAGGTCGCTCTCGCGGCCGAGATTGATATAGCCGGGGCGGCCGACGGCGGCGAGGCCCAGGCCGATGTGGCAGGTGGGGGTCGTCGCTGAGGCGAGTCGTGCGAAGGGCATCGCGGGCTCCGTTCGGTCGCTCCTTTGCGGCTCGGACCAACGTAACCGTTTCTATGGCCATGGGCCGCTGTGCCGACCCGCGGTGAGGACGTCCCCGAACTCGGCTCCGCCGGATCTTGCCGCCGTCCTTAAGCCGGTTTTCGCCTCCGCCTGATGGTCTTGCTCCCAGGCAACGCCTCACAACGGCCTCGCCCGCGCCCCGTGCGCCGGGCGGAGCCGCAGTCCGACGGCGCTAAGGAGCGACAAGACCATGACACGTACGCCCCACACGGTCCTCGCATCAGACAGCGCGGAGGCACTGTGACCACGAACCGCGAGACAAGCGACGGCAAGCTTCTCGAAGAGGCGCTCTTCGAGGTCAAGCGCGTGATCGTCGGCCAAGATCGCATGGTGGAGCGGATGTTCACCGCGGTCCTGGCCCGTGGGCACTGCCTGCTGCAGGGCGTGCCGGGTGTCGCCAAGACGCTCGCCGCGAAGACCCTCGCCCAGGTCGCGGGCGGAAAGTTCGCACGGCTCCAGTTCACCCCGGACCTCGTACCGTCCGACATCACCGGCACCCGGATCTACCGGCAGTCCAGTGAGACCTTCACCGTCGAACCCGGCCCCGTCGTCGCGAACTTCGTCCTCGCCGACGAGATCAACCGCGCCCCCGCCAAGGTGCAGTCCGCGCTCCTCGAAGTGATGGGCGAGCACCAGGTCTCCATCGGCGGCACCACCATCCCCGTCCCCCAGCCGTTCCTCGTACTCGCCACCCAGAACCCCATCGAGTCCGAGGGCGTCTACCAACTCCCCGAAGCCCAGCGCGACCGCTTCCTGCTCAAGGTGGAGATCGCCGCCCCGAGCGAGTCCGAAGAGCTCGCGATCCTCTACCGGATGAGCGTCGACCCACCCCGGGCGCGCCCTGTCCTCACCCCGGAGCGGTTGATCGCGCTCCAGCGCGCGGCCGACGAGGTGTTCGTGCACCACGCGATCGCCGAGTACGCCGTACGGCTGATCGTCTCGACCCGTGAACTCGCGGGCCGCGACGGCCGGCTGGCGCACGGTGCGGGACCTCGCGCCACCCTCGGCCTGGTCGCCGCCGCCCGCGCACTCGCCCTGCTGCGCGGCCGTGGCTACGTCCTCCCTGAGGACGTACACGATCTGGCCCACGAGGTCATCGCGCACCGGCTGGTGATGTCCTTCGACGCGCTCGCCGACGGCATCACCGGAGCCGAGATCGTCGACGAGGTGCTGGCCGCGGTGGAGCAGCCACGCGTCAGTCCGCGCCACGACCTCGGGCCCGACCAGGAGGAGAATGCGGCATGAGCGGCAGCACCCCGAGCCTGCGTGAACTCACTCCCGAACAAGCCCTGAAACACCTGGAGTTGCTCTTCACCCGTCGCCCCGACGGCCTGCTCCAGGGCGACCACCCGGGGCTGGTGCCCGGTCCCGGCAGCGAGGTGGCCGAGACCCGTCCGTACGCCATCGGGGACGACGTACGCCGGATGGACTGGAGCGCCACCGCGCGCACCACCGTCCCGCACGTCCGGCTCACCCTCGCCGACCGCGAACTGACCACCTGGATCGTCCTCGACGCCTCCGCGAGCATGGACTTCGGCACCGCTCACATGGAGAAACGCGATCTGGCCGTCGGCGCCGCCGCGGCCGTCGCCTTCCTCACCGAGCGGGCCGGAAACCGGATCGGCGCCCAGATCACCGGCCCCGACGGTATCCGGCGGATCCCGCCGCGCACCGGCCGCGCCCACCTCCTCAGAGTGCTGCGCGCCGCCCTGGACCGTCCCCGCGTGGCACCCGGCCCGGCCGCCCCCGGTCAGAGCCTCGCCGACGCCCTGTACGCGCTGCGCACCCTGCCCGGCAGCGGCCTCGTCGCCGTCGTCTCCGACTTCCTGGAGACCGGCTGGGAGCAGCCGCTGCGCACCATCGCCCACCGCCACCAGTTGCTCGCGGTCGAGACGGTCGACCCCCGCGAACTGGAGCTGCCCGACGTGGGCCTGCTCACCGTCGTCGACCCCGAGACCGGCCGCAGGCGTGAAATCCCCACCAACGCACGGCGGTTGCGCGAGCGGTACGCCGCGGCGGCGCTGGAACAGCGGGCGTTGATCAAGACGTCCATACGCCGGGCGGGCGCGGCCCATCTGCGGCTGCGTACGGATCGCGACTGGGTGCGTGATGTCGTACGCCATGTCGCGGCCCAGCGGCGCAGGGCCGGAGGCGGTGCCGCGTGAACGCCCGGCCCGCGCAGGTGAGCGCCACGTCACCGCCGTCCCCATCCCCATCCGTCCTCCGGGAGCTGCCATGAGTCTGCGTTCGCCCGGCTGGCTACTGCTCCTGGTGCCACTGGTCGCGCTGATCGCCGTGTATCTGGTGGTGCAGCGACGACGCGGCCGGTACGCCGTCCGGTTCACCAACCTCGATCTGCTCGACAAGGTCGCGCCCAAGCAGCCCGGCTGGCGCCGGCATGTCCCCGCGGCCGCCTTCTGCGCCATGGTAGGCCTGCTGATCGTCGGTTTCGCCCGGCCCACCACCGAGGTGCAGGTGCCGCGCGAACGGGCCACGATCGTCGTCGCCTTCGACGTCTCGGCCTCCATGGAGGCCACGGATGTCGAGCCGACCCGTTTCGAGGCGGCCCAGCAGGCGGCCCTCGCCTTCGTCGACCGGCTGCCCGAGCGCTTCAACGCCGGGCTCGTCCCGTTCAGCGGCACCGCGAACGTGGCGGTGCCGCCGACCACCGACCGGGCCGCGCTGCGCACCGCCATCGAGCGGCTCACCACCGGCGAGGGCACGGCGATCGGCGAGGCCGTCGTGGCCTCGCGCGACGCCGTCCGCATGCTCGACCGGGAGGCCGAGCGGCGCCCGCCGCCCGCGCACATCGTGCTCCTGTCGGACGGCTCCAACACCACGGGCCGCTCCATCGAAGAGGCGGCCCAAGAGGCGGCCGGCGACCAGATTCCGGTCTCGACCATCGCGTACGGCACGGAAGGGGGCACCATTGAGCTGCCCTCGGGCGACAGCATCCCGGTCCCTGTGGACGGCCCCGCCCTGGAGAACCTTGCCTCCAGCACCGGCGGCGACTTCCACGAGGCCGCGACCGGGGAAGAACTCCAGGCGGTGTACGAGGACATCGGCAGCTCCGTGGGCCACCGCACGGAGGAACGCGAGATCTGGCAGTGGTTCGTAGCCGCGGGGCTGCTTGCGGCCTTGGCCGCCGCAGCTACATCGCTGCTCTGGTTCTCGAGGTTGCCGTGACGCTGCGCGGGCGCTCCGCTGGGGGTGCGGTTCGACGCTGCGGGTTCGTTGTGGCTGGTCGCGCAGTTCCCCGCGCCCCTATGGGGCGCCGGTACTGCACCGGACTTCGCAAGTCCGCTTAAGGAGGAACTTTCGTGTCCGACAACCGATACACCGGCCACCCCGGCCCCGCGGCCCCTCCGGGCCCCGAGCCCGACGGCCATGATCCGGCCACGGGCCGCGAGCATCCGTACGGTGACGCCGGAAGCGCGGACGACGGCTGGTCGAGGCCGGACGCCGACGACCCGTACCCGGGTCTGGCCGCGGCGCGCGGCGGCCCGTTCGACGGCGTGGGCGCCCGGGACGCAGCCCCGGTCGCGCCGTCGCACGATCCGTACGGCGGTGTGAAGCCAGGTGCACAGGCCGGTGACCCGTACTCGAGTAGGCCCACCGAGCCCCCGTACACCGGCCTCGGGGAACCCCGCGGGCCCGCGTTCGTGCCGGGCCGACCACCGTCGACGTTCGGGCCGCCTGTGGCGGGGGCCCGGCCGGCGGAGGCGTATACGTCCCCGTACGCCACCCCGCAGGCACCGGCCCAGCGAGGCCCCCGAAAGCCCCGCCCGATCGTTGCGGCGGTCCTCGCCGCCGTGCTCGCGGGCGGTGCTGCGGGGTACGCGGCCGGGGGCTTCGGCGAGTCGGACTCCGACGAGCCCGCCGCCGCGCAGGACGTCGGCGGGCTGGAAGCCGTCGCCGCGCGGGTGCTGCCCAGCGTGGTGTCGATCCAGACGGACGACGGTCAGGGCTCCGGGTTCGTGTTCGACGAGCGTGGCCGGATCCTCACCAACGCCCATGTGGTGGCGGGCAGTTCGGAGGTGTCCATCGAGTTGCAGGACGGCCGGAGGCTTCGTGCGGACGTACTCGGCGACGATCGCGCCAACGACGTGGCCGTTCTCGAACCCGAGACGGCACGCGGTCTGCGCGCCGCCGATCTCGCCACCGGCGCCCGGCCCGGTGTGGGCGACACCGTCCTCGCCATCGGCTCCCCGCTCGGCCTGAGCGGAACCGTCACCTCCGGCATCGTCAGCGCCCTCGACCGCTCCGTACAGCTCGGCGAGGGTGGTGAACGACGCCGCGCCCTGCAGACCGACGCGTCGATCAACCCGGGAAACTCCGGCGGACCCCTGGTGGACGCGAGGGGGCGCGTCATCGGCATCAATACGGCCATCGCGACGTTGGACCAGCAGCGCGGTGGTTCCATAGGCATCGGTTTCGCGATCCCCGTGGCCGACGCGAGGGAGGCCGCGCAGGCGATCATCGACGCAAGTTAACGGCAGGGGTGGAGCAGACATGAGACTCCTGATAGTCGAGGACGAAGAAGACCTGGTCGTCGCGCTCAGGCTTGGCCTCGTCAGGGCCGGATACGCCGTCGACGTCGCCCCGGACGTGGACACGGCCACGGAGAAGCTGGCCGTGAACGACTACGACCTTGTCCTGCTCGACCTGAATCTTCCGGACGGCGACGGGTTCTCGGTGTGCCGGGCGGCACGAGTGACGCCGGGCGGCCCCCGCATCCTGATGCTCACCGCCCGTGACCGGCTCGCCGACCGGGTCCGCGGACTCGACGAGGGCGCCGACGACTACCTGGTGAAACCCTTCATGCTGCCCGAACTCCTCGCCCGTATCCGCGCCCTGCTGCGCCGTGAGGACGGCGGCACCTCGGTCGTCGAGGTCGGCGAACTCCGCCTGGACACCGCCCGCTTCGAGGCCTTCCGCGGGGGACGCCCACTCCACCTCACCCCCAAGGAGTTCGGCGTCCTGCACTATCTGATGACCCGCCCCGGCCGCGTCGTACCGGCCGAGGAACTGCTCGAGCACGTCTGGGACGAGAACGCCGACCCGTTCACCAACACCGTGCGGGTCACGGTCGGCTCCCTGCGCCGGAAGATCACCGGAGACGAGGAGCCCCTCATCGAGACGGTGATCCGGCAGGGCTACCGGCTCAAGGAGGACAACGGGCTCAGGGAGGACGCGGGATGACCGGCCACCATCGCCGGGGCGGGCTGATCGCCGCACTCCGGCTCGTGAGGGCGAAGCTGCGCCTGCCCGCCTTCACCCACACCATCCGCTTCCGGCTCACCGTCCTCTACTCCGGCCTGCTGTTCGTCCTCACCGCCCTCGTCCTCGGCGCGACCTACATCGCGGTCGAGCGCAGCGGCGAGGCGCACCCCGTCAGCAATTCGTTCCCGGCGAAGAAGTACATCAACGGCGTCTACATGGGCGAGTTCGACGCCGTGAAGCTCAAGGAGGTCGAGGCCGCCGTCAACTACTCCACCCTGGACAACCTCCGCCGCTCCTCCTTCTTCGTCCTCGGCGGCCTCGGCGTCACCAGCCTCGCCATCGGCTGGATCCTCTCCGGCCGCGTGCTGCGTCCCGTACGGGCCATCTCCCGTACGGCAGCCGACATCCAGGCCACCGACCTCTCGCAGCGCATCCGGCTGGATGGGCCGAAAGACGAACTGCGCGACCTCGCCGACACCATCGACTCCATGCTCGACCGGGTCGACGAGGCCTTCCGCGCCCAGCGCCAGCTCATCGACGACGCCTCGCACGAACTGCGCAGCCCGCTCGCCATCATCCGCGCCAACCTGGACGCGGTGCTGACCACCGAGGAGTCCGACGAGGCGGAACGCAGGGCCGCCGCCCGCAGCGTGGACCGCGCCACGACCCGTATGACACGGCTGGTCGAGGACCTGCTGGCCACGGCCCGCCGTACCGCACCCGCGCTCGCCGACGCCGACGTGGACCTGGCGGCGGCGGCCGGCGAGGCCTGCGAGGAGTTCGTGCCGCTCGCCGCGGAGCGCGGTCTCGTCCTGTACCGCCGCCTCGCCACGGGCCTGACGGTCATCGGCGACCACGACGCGCTGCGACGCGCGATCGGCAACCTGCTCTCCAACGCCGTACGGCTCGCTCCGCCCGGCACCCGTATCACCGTCTCGACGGGCCGCCAGGACGGCTGGCTGTGGACGTCCGTACAGGACGAGGGCCCTGGCATCCTCGACGACGACCAGGCCCGCGTCTTCGACCGCTTCTGGCGAGCGAAGGGCAACGGCGGCGGACGGGACCGGCACGCGGGCCTAGGTCTCGCCATCGTGCGCCAGATCGTGGAGTCCCACGGCGGCCAGGTCCGGCTGTTCTCCCGGGTGGGAGAGGGCTCGACGTTCGTCCTGTGGTTCCCCGCACCGGGCGCCGAGCACGTGGACGGCGGGCCGCCCGAGGAGCAGCCCGCCGTCTGACGTGGTCGTAAGTGCTTTACGCTGCTTTGGCCTTCGTGGCGTACATGTCGACGTACTCTTGACCCGACAGACGCATGACCTCCGCCATCACCGAGTCGGTGACGGCACGCAGTACATAGCGGTCGCGGTCCATGCCCTCGTAGCGGGAGAACTCCATCGCCTCGCCGAAGCGGACCGTGACGCGACCGGGGCGCGGGATGCCGGCGCCGCCCGGCTGGAGCTTGTCGGTGCCGATCATCGCGAACGGAACGACCGGGGCGCCGGTCATCAGGGTCAGGCGCGCGATGCCCGTACGACCGCGGTAGAGGCGGCCGTCGGGGGAGCGGGTGCCCTCCGGGTAGATGCCGAAGATCCGGCCCTCCTCCAGGATCCGGCGGCCGGTCATCAGCGCCGCGACCCCGCCGTTCGCGCCGTCCCGGTCCACCGGGATCATGCCGACACCGGTGAAGAACCAGGCCATCAGACGGCCCTTCAGCCCCTTCCCGGTGACGTACTCGTCCTTGCCGATGAAGAAGACCTGACGGTTACAGACCAGCGGCAGCACGATCGAGTCGATGAACGTGAGGTGGTTGCCGGCCAGGATGACCGGTCCTGAGCCAGGGATGTGCTCCGCACCTTCCACCCGTGGGCGGAACATCAGGCGCATGATCGGTCCGAGCACTGCCTTGATGAGCGCGAAGCGGGACAACGGGCCCTCCGGTGTCAAGGGAAAAGGGATAAGTCTCTGCAGGTGAGGACGATACTCGCGGCCCCCGGGGTGTTGCACACCGGGTTCACGGAGTGGATACGCAGTGTCGCTACTTGTTTACCTTGGGTGTCGCGCTGTTGCACGTCCGACACCTGCACGAGATGTGTGAGGAATGCCGCATCTGTCAGATCGAGGTCCCGTCAACTCCCGCACCTCATACGACACTCAGCATCATCCGCGTGTTCCGTCCCAGGTCTCCCACCTGTCACCCAAGGGCACCTACGATCGTCCGGATTTGGCAGGTGCAGGGCAGCAATGTGAGGAGCGCTCATGGGGACGCAGGGGTCGGACGAGCAGGGGCGGGGCACGAGACGGCGGGCGCTGCTCGGGGCCGCGGTGCTGGGCGCGGGCGGAGCGGCCCTCGCTCTGCCCGGCGCGGCCGCAGCCGCCGAACGTCACGGCGGCGGGGGCTACAAGAGCCTGCC
The DNA here is from genome assembly GCF_054783935.1 of Streptomyces pseudoechinosporeus. Lineage (NCBI taxonomy): Bacteria > Bacillati > Actinomycetota > Actinomycetes > Kitasatosporales > Streptomycetaceae > Streptomyces > Streptomyces pseudoechinosporeus. Next base: position 203,772 of record NZ_BAAGPS010000001.1, on the reverse strand, counting down.
GGTGCCGACGATCATCGGGCACCGCGGGGCCAGCGGCTATCGGCCGGAGCACACTCTCGGCGCGTACCAACTGGCCCTCGACATGGGCGCGCACGTCATCGAGCAGGACCTCGTCCCCACCAAGGACGGCCACCTTGTGTGCCGCCACGAGAACGACATCACCGGCACCACCGACGTCGCGGACCACCCCGAGTTCGCCGGCCGCAGGACGACGAAGAGCGTCGACGGCGTGTCCTTCACGGGCTGGTTCACCGAGGACTTCACGCTCGCCGAGCTGAAGACGCTGCGCGCCAAGGAGCGCATCCCGGGCAACCGCCCGCACAACACGCTGTACGACGGACGCTGGGACGTTCCCACCTTCGAGGAGGTCCTGCGCTGGGCCGAGCGCGAGAGCCGTAAGCGCGGCAAGGAGGTGTGGCTGCACGTCGAGACCAAGCACCCCACCTACTTCCGGGGACTGGGCCTGGGCCTTGAGGAGCGGCTCGCCAAGCTGCTGCGCAAGTACGGCAAGCACAAGAAGAACGCGCCCGTCTTTCTCCAGTCCTTCGAGCCCAGCAGCATCCAGCGGCTGAACAAGCTGGTCGACAACCCGCTCGTCGTGCTGCTGTCCTCCGCGAACAGCCGCCCCTGGGACTTCGTCCAGGCAGGCGACCCGCGCACCGTCGCCGACCTCGTCAAGCCCGAGGGCCTGAAGTGGATCGCCTCGTACGCGCAGGGCCTCGGCCCCACTCTCGACCTGGTCATCCCGAAGGACGCGAGCGGCAAGCTCACCAGGCCGACCACCCTCGTCGACGACGCGCACGACGCGGGCCTGATCCTGCACCCGTACACGATGCGCAACGAAAACACCTTCCTGCCCGCCGACTTCAGGAAGGGCACGGACCCGAACGCCTACGGCGACGTCTTCGGCGCCTTCCAGGTCTACTTCGAGACCGGCATCGACGGCGTCTTCACCGACAACCCGGACACCGGCCTCCTCGCCCACGAGGACTTCGTCAACGGCTGAGGTCAATGACTGAGCCCCGATGCACCGGTTGGGGTGATAAACGGTCGCTCCGGGCAACCTCTCCCGGAGCGACCGCGTCGTGCCGCATATGACGCATGACATGTCTGTCACGGATATGGCAGCCACGTATATGTCCGCCACGGGCATGGTCGCCGCGCTCAGCCCGCTGCTCGCCGCCGAAGCCTCCGCGGAGGCGCACGCCTCCGGGACCGAGCCCGGCGACCTCGAACAGGCCGTCTGGCTGCGGCTCCTGGAACACCTCGACGCGGACGGCCCGCCCGCCGATCCCGCCGACTGGCTGCGCGTCGCCGTCCGTACCGAGGCCCGCCGCAGCCGGCGCACCGCGAGCGTCGAGCTGCCGTACGGCACCGAGCCCGCCGACGAGAGCGGACCGGACCCGGAGCAACTCGCGCTCACCGCCGCCCGACGCCGCGCCCTGCACTCCGCCGTACGTCGGCTTCCCGGCCGCTGCCCGCGTCTGATGGCGGCGCTCTTGTCCCCGCAAGACCTGACATACCGGGAGATCGCGGGGGAGTTGGGTATCTCACAGGGCAGTCTCGGTCCGGAACGTTCCAGATGCCTGGGATGTCTGCGTCGAATGCTCACCGAGGAGGTTGCGCCCCCGTGAGCGCGGGGATAGGAGTGAGGGACAACCGGCGGAGCAGGTGAGCGGGAGGCATGCACACATGGGCATGAGCGTGACCATCTCGGGGGCGACCGAGCAGGACGCCGAACAGATCCTCAAACTGCAGTTCCTCTGCTACCAGAGCGAGGCCGAGCTGTACGGCGACTACAGCATCGAGCCCCTCACCCAGTCCCTCGCCTCCCTCAAGGCGGAGCTGGCGAGCGGCACGGTCCTGGTGGCCCGGCTCGGCGACGAGGTGGTGGCCTCGGTGCGCGGCGCCGTGGACGCGGACGGGACGGCGCGCATCGACAAGCTGATCGTCCACCCGCGTATGCAGCGGCACGGCCTGGGCGGACGGCTGCTCGACGCCATCGAGGCGAGGCTCTCCGACGGCGGCGCGGTCAAGAGCTTCCAGCTGTTCACCGGGCACCGCAGCGAGCACAACCTCCAGCTGTACCGGAGGCACGGCTACGAGGCCGTGGCCAGGCGGCGCGTCCACGAGCGGCTCACGTTGGTGACGCTGGCCAAGCCGGTGGAGGCGGGCGCGTTCGTCGCGAGCGCCTAGCCCTGCTCCCCGGCAGGCGCCTTGGTACGCGCCTTGCGCAGCCAGAACATCGCCGTCACCGGGAGCAGCACGGGGATGAACAAGTACCCCATGCCGTAGTCCGACCACACCGTGGCGTCGGGGAAGGCGGACGGGTCCGCGAGGGTCCAGGTGCCCACGGTCAGTACGCCCACGAGTTCGGCGGCGCAGCACACCAGCGCCGCCTTGCGGGCCGTTTCGCCGCCGCGGACCAGGGAGTACGTGATGAAGCCGTACACCAGGCCCGCGACCGCGGACAGCGAGTAGGCGAGCGGGGCCTTGTCGAACTCCGTCGTGATCTGCACGACGGAGCGCGAGACGGCGCCGACGACCATCACCCCGTACAGCCAGACCAGCAGCATGCCCGGACCGCTGATGAGCCGCGTCCGCGCGGGCTTCTCCTCGGCCACAGGCACCTCAGCCTCCCCAGATGTCATAGAGCCGCACCTGAAGCACGGCGAGCACCACACCGCCGGCCGCGACCGTCACCGAGCCCCAACGGGTGCGCTCCGCCAGCGACATGAAGCCCGCCGCCGGGATGCAGGCGAACGCGCCGACCAGATACGCCACGAAGATCGTCGTGCCCTGCTCCGGCTTCTCGCCGCGCGCCAGCTGAACGATCCCGACCACCATCTGGGCCAGGGCGAGCAGCGAGACCACCGCCATACCGATGAAGTGCCAGTCCTTGGTCGGCTGGTCCCGGTAGGCGGCCCAGCCGCACCACGCGGCGAGCACGAGCGCGGCGACGGTGGTCGCCCACGTCAGGGCATCAAGCATGCTCAGACCCTATTACGGGCCAAAAGACACGGCGCCCGCGCCCCCGGGGGCCCTGCCGTCGTATCGACCGCCTGACGCCCCATCACCGCGACTCACAGGGTTCGCTCTCTCACAAGGAGTAGACCCCGTGGTGCAGTTCAGTGCTCTCATGCTGCATGCTGGGCAGTTCAGCAGGCCCGATGGTCCCTGAAGGTTACGGAGCGGCGCATGACGAACACCTTCCCCGACATCTCCCTCAGCACGGAGCGGTTGGTGCTGCGCCCTCTCGAGGACGAGGACGTGCCCGCCCTCACCGAGATGATGAACGACGAGCTGGTCGGAGCCTGGACATCGGTGCCGCAGCCCTTCACCGAGGACGCCGCCCGCACCTGGGTCAGCGAGTACGCGCCCACCGAGCGCACCGAGGGCCGGGGCCTCGACCTCGCCGTCACCGAGTTCCTCACCCAGCGCCTGGTCGGCATCGTCCAGCTGGGCAAGGCGAACTGGCATGTGCGCTCCACCGAGATGTCGTACATCATCGCCCCCTGGGCCCGCGGCGAGGGTTACGCCTCCGAAGCCGCGCTCGCCACCGCCCAATGGCTGCTGCGCGACCAGAAGTTCGAGCGCCTGGAGCTGCGTACGGCGGCCGACAACACCGCCTCCCAGCAGGTCGCCCAGAAGATCGGCTGTATCAGCGAGGGCGTCCTGCGTGGCGCCTGTATAGCCCGGACCCGAACCGAGGACGGCGGCTGGGCCGACCTGCGTACCGACTACATCGTGTGGAGCCTGCTCCCCGAAGACCTTGACGGCGTCGGCGAGCAGCCCACAGACTCCAGCGGTTTCACCTCGTACTCCGACTGGAACTGAATCGAACGGGCGGTCGCCGCGACCCTCGCCCACATCACCACAAGTCACCAGGTACGCTCACGGGGCTCCGCATACTCTCCCACTCGACGACCTGCGAAGACTTCAGGAGACTGACGACGATGGCCGACCGGGTCACGGTGATCGGCTGGGACGGCTCGCCGCTGACCGACGCGGCGCGCTCCGCACTCGGCGCCGCCACACTGGTGGCCGGCGCGGCCCATCATCTGGCGCTGCCCGAGGTGCCCCAGGCCGCCGAACGCATCCGGCTCGGCAGCGTCGCCCTCGCCGCCCGCCGTATCGCCGGACACCGCGGCACCGCCGTGGTCCTCGCCGACGGCGACCCGGGCTTCTTCGGAGTCGTACGCACCCTGCGCGCCCCCGAGTTCGGCCTCGAGGTCGAAGTGGTGCCCGCGGTCTCCTCGGTCGCCGCCGCCTTCGCCCGAGCCGGAATGCCCTGGGACGACGCCCAGGTGGTCGTCGCCCACCGCCGTACCCTGCGACGCGCGGTGAACGTGTGCCGCGCCCACACCAAGGTCGCCGTCCTCACCTCGCCCGGCGCCGGACCGGCCGAACTCGGCCTGCTCCTCGACGGAGTGCACCGCACCTTCGTCATCTGCGAGGAACTCGGCACCGACCGCGAACAGGTCACGATGCTCACCTCCGACAAGGCCGCCGACCACACCTGGCGCGACCCGAACGTCGTCATCGTCCTGGGCGGGCCCGTCGCCTCGACCGAGCGCGGCGGCTGGATCGCCGGACGCGACCCGGGCGCGGGCCCGCGCGGCTGGGCGCTGCCCGCTGAGGCGTACGGCGGCGCGGTCGGAGAGGGCGAGAACGAGCCGTTGCGCGCCGCTCAACTCGCCCATCTGGGACCGCGCGTGGGTGATCTCGTCTGGGACATCGGTTCCGGCAGCGGCGCCTTCGCCACGGAGGCCGCACGCTGTGGCGCCGGGGTCATCGCCGTGGACCGCGACCGGAACGCCTGCGCCCGCACCATGGACGCCGCCCGCCGCTTCGGCGTACAGCTCCAGATCGTGCACGGCACCGCGCCGCACATCCTGGAGAACATGCCCGAACCCGATGTCGTGCGTGTCGGGGGCGGGGGCGCCGCGGTGGTATCCGCCGTCGCCGACCGGCGCCCCCAGCGGATCGTCACGCACGCCGCGACACGCGACGCCGCCGAACTCATCGGCAGGGACCTGACGGAGCACGGCTATCAGGTCGAGTGCGCGCTTCTGCAGTCCGTCGAACTGGACACCCGCGCCTGGACGGAGAAGGAACGGAGCGTCGCGTTCCTGCTCTCAGGAGAACTGGGGCGGCGCGATGGGGGTACCCCCAGGCGTTAAGCACCGGGGGAGCCTCGTTGAGGGGTGGTGGTCGGGCGCTGCCCGACCGCGCCCCGTGATCCTGCCGTGATCCTGGTGTCGTACCGCTCGCGGTAGGCTGGCCGATCGTTGTACTGCGTCGGCTTGTCCGAAATTTCGTCGGTCGATGTCCGGAAAACGGCCCCGTTTTGGGGTGCGCGTGGTACGGCGGACCCGGAGGGCGCGCAACGTGGCGCAGTCCACAGCGGGCCGTGGCGGATCACCCTGCCGCGGTGGACGACAGACCGCGACAATGCCTGTTAATGGCTTTGTCGACTGCCGTTCGTGCCGCCCGGCACGCATGCTCGTTCTTCACTGCGGGCGGTCGGTGTGCCGCTCCGGACGAGCAGGTCGTAGAGCACAAACCGATGGGCGAGGGGTACGCATGACCGACACCGGCCAGATCCCGGGCGAGGGACTGCCGGAGAGCGCAGGCATGGTGGAGCAGCCGGGCGCCCAGGCGCCGGGTGCGTACCCCTACCTCTCCGAGACTCCCGCCGAGGACCACGAAGACCTGTTGCTGCTGCCGGGCGCCCAGGGCGCCTGGGGCAACGAGGTCCCTCCGCCGCCACCGGCTCCCGTTCCCGAGGTCGTGCACGAGCCTGGGCCGCATGAGATGTCGGGCCGGGACAGTGGGTCGGTCGACCTGGGCGGGGTTCGGCTGCCGGAGCCCGAGCCTGCTCCCGAGCCCGTACCTGTGCCCGTTCCCGAGCCCGCGCGGCAGGCGCCCGCGGCCCGTCGTCCGCTGCACCTCGGTCCGCCGACACCGGACAGTGCCGGAAGCCCGGTACGTTCGCTGGCCGACCGGGGTCCGGCTGGTGCTCCGGCCGGCCCCGTGCCCGTACGGCAGTCCGGTCCGCCCACGGTGGGTCCCGAGTACCTCGGCGTTCCGCGCGACGAGATCGCTTTGCAGGGGGCGGCGCCCTGGGGGGCCCGGGGTCAGGCGGGCCTTGAGGGGGGTGCCGCAGAAACGGTCGTCCGGGGTGTTGAGGAGGGCGACGGAGCGGGGCCGGGGCAGGGCTCCGAGGGCGTGGGGGTCGGTGAGGTTCCTCAGGTCGGCCTGGAGGTCGGGGCTCCGCAGGTCGTGGAGGAGGCGGTTGGTGAGGGGGCTTCTGGTCCTGATGCCGCCCAGGATTCCGATGTCGACCACGGTTCCGAGGCCGTGGAGGCTTCCGCCGATGTGCCGGTGACGGAGTACGTACCGGTGCCCGAGGCCCAGGGTTACGCCGAAATCCCGGATGCCGCAGAGGAGTTCGCGGCTTCGGCTCCGCAGAACCCGGAAGCCGAGCAGATCCCGCAGGCCGCGGCTCCGGAGGCTGCCTACGTCCCGGATGACGCGCCCGGGGCAACGGAACAACCCGCACAGCAAGGGGAGTCGGGACAGTACGAGGAACCCGCACAGTACGAGGAGCCCGTACACCTTGAGGCTCCCGCGCAGGAGGCGCACGCGCCCCATCACGCGGAAGCCGCGCACTTCCAGCCCGCCCCGGCGGTCTCGCACTTCCCGCAGGCGCCCGAGCCCCAGCTGCCTCCGCACGCCGCTGAACCGCAACTCCAGGACCCCGCCGAGCAGTTCACGGAAGCCGAGCCGCAGGCCCCGGTCACCGGTGCGGACGAGGCGGCGCAGTCCGTGGGCACCGAGGAAGCCGCACAGTTCGCGGAACACGCGGAGGCGTCAGGGCAGTTCGACGCCCAGGCCCAGGCCCCCGCCGAGCCGCAGCAAGCCGCCCTCGCCGACGCAGCCATACACGCGCAAGCTCCCGAGCAGGCCCAACCCGAGCAACCCGACCAGCCTCTCGGCCAGTTCGTGCCCGTCGAAGGCACCGTCCCGACGACGCCCCACCTCGCCCCGACACCCCCGCACGCCATGACCATCCCGCCCCTCCCGGAGTCGGAACCCCTCCCGGAGGCGGAGCACCCCGCAGAGGCGGAGCACCCCGCGGAGGAGGCACCGGCAGCCGAGGAGCAGCCCGTGCCCGCCGACGCGGAGACCTCCGAAGCTCCGGCCCCTGAGCACCCCGTCGTCACGCTCCCAGCTCCCCGCGAGGTCGAACTGGCCGAACCGGTCGCCGCCGAGTCCGAGGCAACTCCCGTACCGGAGCCCACCGTTGAGGACACCGAGCACGCTGAGGACCCGGCGCAGCAGCAGCCCGTAGCAGCCCAGCAGGCGGAGGACCTGGACACCCTGGCCGCCGCCGATGCGGCCGAGCAGAGGGAGCAGGAGGAGAGCACGGCCCCCGTCGCGGACGTACGCGAGTTCCCCGCCCCCGCCGCACCCGGCTACGACGACGCCGAGCGCGAGGCCGTCCTGCGCGTCATGCGCGAGCGCCGCGACATCCGCAACGGCTTCCGCGGTGACCCCATCCCGCACGAGGTGCTGCTCCGCGTCCTGGAGGCGGCGCACACCGCGCCGTCCGTCGGCCACTCCCAGCCCTGGGACTTCGTCGTCATCCGCTCCGCCGACACCCGGCGCACGATGCACGAACTGGCCATGCGCCAGCGCGACGCGTACGCGAAATCGCTGCCCAAGGGCCGGGCGAAGCAGTTCAAGGAACTGAAGATCGAGGCCATCCTCGACACCCCGGTGAACATCGTCGTCACCGCCGACCCGACCCGCGGCGGCCGTCACACCCTGGGCCGCCACACGCAGCCGCAGATGGCCCCGTACTCCTCCGCGCTCGCGGTCGAGAACCTGTGGCTGGCCGCCCGCGCCGAGGGCCTGGGCGTCGGCTGGGTCAGCTTCTTCGACGAGCGCGAAATGGTCCGCACCCTCGGCCTGCCCGAGCACCTGGAGGTCGTGGCCTACCTCTGCGTCGGATACGTCGACGAGTTCCCGGACGAGCCCGAGCTGATGCAGGCCGGCTGGTCCAAGCGCCGCCCGCTGTCCTGGGTCGTCCACGAGGAGACGTACGGCCGCCGCGCCCTGCCCGGCGAGGAGCCGCACGACCTGCTCGCCGAGACCGTCTCCAACATCCGCCCGCTGGATGCCAAGGCGCTCGGCGAGGCGTGGGAGCGCCAGAAGCGCATGACGAAGCCCGCGGGCGCGCTCGGCATGCTGGAGATCATCTCCGCGCAGCTGAGCGGCCTGTCCCGGATGTGCCCGCCCCCGATCCCGGAACCGGCCGCCGTAGCGATCTTCGCGGGCGACCACGGCGTGCACGCCCAGGGCGTCACCCCGTGGCCGCAAGAGGTCACCGCCCAGATGGTGGCCAACATCCTCGGCGGGGGAGCGGTCGTGAACGCCTTCGCCAGTCAGGTCGGCACCGAGGTCTGTGTCGTCGACGTGGGAGTCGCCTCCGACCTGCCCGCGACGCCGGGCCTGCTGCCGCGCAAGGTCCGGGCCGGCACCGCCGACATGACGACCGGCCCCGCGCTGACCCGCGAGGAGGTCAAGCAGGCAATCGAGGTGGGCATCGACACGGCCCGCGACTTGGTGGCCGCGGGGAACAAAGCCCTGATCACCGGCGAGATGGGCATCGCGAACACGACCGCGTCCGCCGCCCTGATCGCCGTCTTCACGGACACCGACCCCTCCGAGGTGACCGGCCGCGGCACCGGCATCAACGACGAGACGCTGGCCCGCAAGACCGACGTCGTACGCCGCGCCATCGAACTCCACCAGCCGGACCCGGCCGACCCCATCGCCGTCCTCGCCGCGGTCGGCGGCCTCGAACACGCCGCGATGGTCGGCCTGTTGCTCGGCGGCGCGTCCCTGCGTACGCCGGTGATCCTGGACGGCGTAAGCGCTGGCGCCGCCGCCCTGGTGGCCCGCGCCATCGCCCCCGAGGTCCTGGCAGCCTGCATCGCGGGCCACCGCAGCGCCGAACCGGGCCACGTAGCAGCCCTGAACAAACTGGGCCTCCGCCCCCTGGTCGACCTGGACCTCCGCCTCGGCGAGGGCACCGGCGCCCTCCTGGCCCTCCCCATGGTCCAGAGCGCAGCAAGGGCGATGCACGAGGTGGCAACGTTCGACTCAGCGGGGGTAACGGAGAAGTAGGCGGCGCCGGTCTGTGGGCAGTCGTTCCGCA
>NZ_BAAGPS010000001.1:63390-194479 GCF_054783935.1 Streptomyces pseudoechinosporeus | reverse complement strand
GGAAGGGGCGGGCTTGGGGAAAGAAAACCCACCCACCCCAGCCACCAACCACCCCGCACCTTAAAATCCGCATGTCAGGGGCGCTCCAGAGCCGCAGGGCCCCGCCCCAGCACCGCCCGTACAGGGAGCCGCACCTCCATGGCCGAACACCCCGCCTACCCCGTAGGCCTCCGCCTCACCGGCCGCCGAGTAGTAGTCCTCGGCGGCGGTCAGGTCGCCCAGCGCCGCCTCCCGGCCCTGATCGCAGCAGGCGCGGACATCCACCTCGTATCCCCCGAAGCCACCCCCTCCGTAGAGGCAATGGCAGACGCAGGCGAGCTCACCTGGGAAAAGCGAACCTATGAGGAGGGCGACCTGACCCAGGCCTGGTACGCCCTCATCGCCACCAGCGACCAGGAAGCGAACACAAGGGCCTCAGCCGAGGCAGAAGCCCACCGCGTCTGGTGCGTACGCTCCGACGACGCGGACGCGGCCACAGCCTGGACGCCCGCGACCGGCCACAGCGAAGGCGTCACCGTAGCCGTCCTCACCACGAACGCCCGAGGCCGCGACCCCCGCCACACCGCCGCCATCCGCGACGCGGTGGTCGAAGGCCTCCGCGACGGCACCCTCGTAGCCCCGCACCACCGCACCCGCACACCCGGAGTCGCCCTGGTCGGCGGCGGCCCCGGCGACCCGGACCTGATCACGGTCCGCGGCCGTCGCCTCCTCGCCGAGGCCGACGTGGTCATCACCGATCACCTGGGCCCACGCGACCTGCTCGCGGAGCTGCCGTCGAGCGTCGAGGTGATCGACGCGGCGAAGCTGCCGTATGGGCGGTTCATGGCCCAGGAGGCCATCAACAACGCGCTGATCGAGCACGCCAAGCAGGGCAAGTCGGTCGTACGGCTCAAGGGCGGCGACCCCTTCGTCTACGGGCGTGGCATGGAGGAAGTCCAGGCACTGGCCGAGGCCGGCATCCCCTGCACGGTCGTGCCCGGCATCTCCAGCTCGATCTCGGTCCCGGGCGCCGCGGGCATCCCGGTCACGCACCGGGGTGTCGCCCACGAGTTCACCGTGGTCAGCGGTCACATCGCCCCCGACGATGAGCGCTCCCTGGTCGACTGGCCGTCCGTGGCCCGGCTGACCGGCACACTGGTGATACTCATGGGGGTCGGCACGATCGGGAAGGTCGCCGCGACGCTCATCGCGCACGGCAAGTCCCCGGACACGCCCGTTGCCCTGGTCCAGGAGGGCACGACGGCCGCCCAGCGCCGGGTCGACGCGACCCTCGAAACGGTGGCCGAGGCCGTAAGCGCCCAGGACGTGAAGCCCCCGGCGGTCATCGTCATCGGCGACGTGGTGAACGTAGGCCCGGACATCTCCGCGTAACCCGGGGTAACCCAACCCTGTCCGAGCCGTTGGCACCGCACCCAGGACAAGGCAGTATCACCCTGTGGCCGATCTCATCACCGTTGAGGAACCCGACGATCCGCGCCTGCGCGACTACACGGGCCTGACCGACGTCGAGCTGCGCCGCAAGCGCGAGCCCGCCGAAGGCCTGTTCATCGCCGAGGGCGAGAAGGTCATCAGACGGGCCAAGGGCGCCGGTTACGAGATGCGCTCGATGCTGCTCTCCGCCAAGTGGGTCGACGTCATGCGCGACGTCATCGACGAACTCCCGGCCCCGGTGTACGCGGTCAGCCCCGAGCTCGCCGAGCAGGTCACCGGCTACCACGTGCACCGCGGCGCCCTGGCCTCCATGCAGCGCAAACCGCTGCCGACCCCCGATGACCTGCTCCAGACGGCTCGCAGGGTGGTCGTCATGGAGTCGGTCAACGACCACACCAACATCGGCGCGATCTTCCGCTCCGCCGCCGCCCTCGGCATGGACGCGGTCCTCCTCTCACCGGACTGCGCGGACCCGCTCTACCGCCGCAGCGTGAAGGTCTCCATGGGCGCGGTCTTCTCCGTCCCGTACGCGCGTCTCGACACCTGGCCCAAAGGCCTGGAGACGGTCCGCGAGGCGGGTTTCGGTCTCCTCGCGCTCACTCCGGACGAGAAGGCCAAGAGCCTCGACGAGGTGGCCCCGCATCGGATGGACCGGGTCGCCCTGATGCTGGGCGCGGAGGGCGACGGCCTGTCCACCCAGGCCCTGGTGGCCGCGGACGAATGGGTTCGCATCCCGATGGCCCACGGCGTCGACTCGCTGAACGTGGGCGCCGCCGCCGCGGTCGCGTTCTACGCGGTGGCGACGGGCCGTCCTCAGCCCTGAGGAACTACGGGGCCTGTGGAGCCTTCGGGTCCATCTCGATCGTTGATTCGTGCCGCTCGGACATCAGCTGCTGGTCCAGCGGTGTGAACTCCGGCTGTACGTGCTCCTGTTGCCGCTGCTCTCGTACGCCGTCACCGCCGAGCCCGCGCTCCGGTCCCTGGCAACCTTGCGCGGCCGCGATCCCGAGCGCCACCAGCAGCGTCACCACGACGAACACGAAGAGCCGCTGTCGCAGCAGTCGCGGGTTGGCGGGCCGCCGTCCGGCTCCGGTGCTCCGCGGACCCGGACGCCCGGCACCACTGCGCGGCGCTGTGGGCCTGCCGCCCGACGAGCGGGTCGAGTTGCCCCGTGACGACACCGGCCGCGCACCGTTCCGCGACGGCGTGCTGTTCCGTGGCGGCGTACCGTTCCGCGGAGGCGGGGGAGTGCCCTGCGTACGCCGCTGGGTGCGCTGGTCCGGGTGGTTCTCGGTGAGCCGCCCCGTCGGCCGGTCGGCCTCGCTCACGCGCGGCGCGGGTGGCCGGGCGGCACTGAGCCCCTGCGCCTCACGGGACGCGATCTCCTTGAGCCGCAACGACAGTTGAAGCGTGCTCGGCCGCTCCTCCGGATCCTTCGCCAGACAGGCCTGTACGAGAGGGGCCAGCGCGTCCGGCACGCCCTTCAACTGCGGCTCCTCGTGCACCACCCTGTAGAGCATCACTTCGGAACTGCCGTGCCCGAAGGGCGAGTCGGTGGTCGCCGCGTACGCCAGCGTGGCGCCAAGGGCGAACACATCCGTGGCCGGCGTGACGGCGGCACCCCGCACCTGCTCGGGCGCGAGGAAGCCGGGCGACCCCACCGCCGTACCGACGTGCGTGAGCGTGCTCGCTCCCGTCGCCCAGGCGATGCCGAAGTCGATGATGCGCGGCCCCTTCGGGGACAGCAGGATGTTCGACGGCTTGAGGTCCCGGTGCACGACACCGGCCTCGTGCACGGCGACGAGCCCCTCGGAGAGGGCGGCGCCGACGGCCGCGACCTCGGCCGCGGAGAGCGGCCCCTCCTCGGCGACCTTGTCGTGCAGCGAGGGCCCGGGGACGTACTGCGTCGCGAACCACGGACGGTCCGCTTCCAGATCCGCGGCGACGAGCCGGGCCGTACACCCGCCCCGGATCCGCCGCGCCGCCGACACCTCGCGCGCGAACCGCGACCGGAATTCCTGGTCCTCCGCCAGATCCGGCCGGATCACCTTCAGTGCGACTCGCTGGCCACGCCGGTCGGAGCCCAGATAGACAACGCCCATCCCACCCGCGCCGAGCCGTCGATGGATCTTGAACGAGCCGACGACACGCGGGTCCTCGCGCCTCAGGCGCATCATCGCCATGTCCATCCCCGCTGCCCGGTCCGTTTGACGTGGCACAGCTTACGTTTCCGTGGCCGGGTGCGCGCAGAGGCCGCGCCCTCGCGGCCCGGCCGATTGTCAGTGCCGGGTGCGAAACTTGAAAGATGGTCAGGGGACGGGCGAATACAGCGGCTTTGGGCTGCCGGGATCCCCAACCATCGGTCGCAGAAGGGGGATTGGGCCCGTGAAGGGTGATCGAGTGGAGATAGTCGTGGACGCCGGAGACACGACGCGCACCTACGAGGTGGTGGCGAGCCGCGCGGGGCGCCGGGTGGAGACGGCGGTCCGTAGGGGAGTCGTGGAAGTGAGCGAAGTCACCCGCAGCGGAGGGGTGGTCCGAACGGCCCGCTTCATGGCGAACAGGGTGCTGGCCCTGGTCGAACAGCCCGTGCCCAGGGAGGACAGCTCGGAACAGACGGGGCAGACCGGACGTCCCCTCCGGGAAGACCCCGAGACCTAGGACCTCGTCTCCACCCAGGGGAGTACTCCGCAGGTCACCGCTCATCCTCCGGGAGGCCCGGCAATCGATACGACGGCATGACGCCCCAGGGGCCCCGCCCACCTAGATTTGAAGTCAAGCGGCGGGTGCAGCACTCGTCCCCCGAGGTCAGACACCCGCCGCTGCCAGACAGCAGGAGATCAATCAGCAACAAGAGCTTCATCAACAGCAAGAGCTTCATGAACAGAAGGTCAGGAGAGGGACCATGGCGGACACGGCATCGCGGACGATGATCCGCACGCGGGGACACAGGGCGCACAGCGCCGCGTTCGGTACCCGCCGGGCCGGCCAGCGCCACCCCTTGGTGGCGACGGCCATGGTCCTTCCCCTGGCGACCCTGCTCGTGGTCGTCTTCGGCGGCTGGGAAGCAGTGGTCACACAAGCGTCGTCCGTGGGCGTGATGCTGGGGCGCTGAGCGGCGCCCCAGGCCCGGAAGAGCGGTCCGGGCGGGGACATCCGGCCATGAAACCCCGTGGGGACGGGGGTGCGGCGGACGGCACAAATGCCCGCGCAGCTGGGGAGCTGCGCGGGCGTTTTTGTGCGCTGTCTTTTGCGCCTAAACCGGCGCCGCTCTCGCGGACCTGGTTGCTCGCCGTTGTGGTTGCTCAATTGATGGTTGCGGTTCGAGGACTGTTTGCTGCCTGCGTACGCTCACGGGGTTGCCCCGGGCGTACGGGGTTGAGCCGGCTACGTACGACCTCAGGGGGATCCGAGTGACCGCAGACGTGCTGCCCACCCTCACCGCGAAGGTACGCGCCGCGGTGCACCCGGGTGCGAGTGTCTGCGTCTGCGGCACCGATGTCTCCTCCGTGCTGGCCGATCGGCCCGACGGCACCGTCGTCCGGCATGCGGACACCGTGGCGAAGGCGCACGCCCCCGGCACCGACCCCGGCGAGCTCGCGGCGCGTATGGCCGTCGCCGCGCACCCGGCCCTCGACGGCGTCCTCCTGGCGCCGCTCGGCCCGGGCGCCGCCGAACTGCACGGCCGCCTGGTCACGTTCTGGCCGTACGGCACCCCCGTGGACCCCGAAACCCCCGAAGCGGCCCCCTGGGAGGAAGCCGCCACCCTCCTCGCCCGCCTCCACCGGACGCCCGAAGCCGTACTCCCGTCCGGCCTCCCGCCGATGCGCGGCCCGGCGAAGGCGGCCCGAGCCGTCGCGCGGCTCCGGGCGGCGGGCCCGCACCCCGCTGCCGGACCGGTCCTGCGTGCCTGGTCCGTCCTGCCCGCCTGGGCGAGGAACGAGGCCCCGATGACGTACGCGCACACGCTGTGCCACGGCGACCTCCATCTGGGCCAGCTGGTCCGCGACCCGGGCGGCGCCTGGCTGCTGATCGACATCGACGACCTCGGCCGGGGCGATCCGGCATGGGATCTGGCTCGCCCCGCCGCCTGGTTCGCCTGCGGCCTGCTCCCGCCCGACGAGTGGACCCGCTTCTTGACGGCGTACCAGAAGGCTGAGGGCCCCGCGGTCTCCGTGGACACCGATCCCTGGCCCGCCCTGGACGTCCCGGCCCGCGCCCTCACCGTCCAGACGGGGGCCCAAGCGATCGCGAAGGCGACGGCGGCCGGCCGTGCGCTCGACGAGGTGGAGGTGGCGGTGATCGACGCCTGTGACCGAATGTCCGCACACCCGCCGGAGTTGGCGCCGGGTTTCCCGACGTAGGGTGCAACCGACCGAAGCCGGGCAGTGTCTGTCCTGGCGAAGCAGTACCGACCGGCGAGGAGTTGAGCCGACCATGCAGTGTCCGAAGTGCCGTGCGCCGATGCACACGTACAACCGCAATGGCGTCCAGATCGAGCAGTGCAGCGGCTGCCGCGGGATCTTTCTCGACTACGGCGAGTTGGAGTCGCTGACCCGCCTGGAGTCCCAGTGGCAGCAGCCCGCGCCGCCGCCCCCGGCCGCTCCGGCGGCCCCGCAGGCCTACCCGGCCGCGCCCGCTCCCGCGTGGGGCGCCCCGCACGGCGGCCATGGCGGTCACTACGGCCACAAGCGCCAGAAGAGCTTCGGCCACATGCTCTTCTCCTCCTGACCACGTCCGAGGAGCACGCACGACGAAGCCCCCGGCCGTACGAGACGGCCGGGGGCTTCGGCTGGTGCGCGATACTGGGATTGAACCAGTGACCTCTTCCGTGTCAGGGAAGCGCTCTCCCGCTGAGCTAATCGCGCGGGTGGGACCTGCTGGTGGTGCGTAGTGCGTGCGCGATACTGGGATTGAACCAGTGACCTCTTCCGTGTCAGGGAAGCGCTCTCCCGCTGAGCTAATCGCGCGGGATCCGGTGAACCGGACCAGTGGACGATACTGGGATTGAACCAGTGACCTCTTCCGTGTCAGGGAAGCGCTCTCCCGCTGAGCTAATCGTCCTTGGAGGTGGAGACGGGATTTGAACCCGTGTAGACGGCTTTGCAGGCCGTTGCCTCGCCTCTCGGCCACTCCACCAGGGGCGTGGGGTTCGGGAAGATCCCCCACTTCCTGCGAGCGGACGACCAGGTTCGAACTGGCGACCTCAACCTTGGCAAGGTTGCGCTCTACCAACTGAGCTACGTCCGCTTGTCTGTTCCGCTCCGCACGCGCGGGTTGGTGACGTGTTGAACTCTAGCGGATTCCGGGGCCAGTACAAAAACGCGTTTGTGCAGCGTGCTGCGGTGCGCCCGCCGGACGACACAGCCGGGGCACCCGCTCAGCGCCCGCCATAGACTCGCACCTGTGCACGACCTCCCAGCTCTCGCCCGCTTCGGCCCTCTCGTCGCGACCGGACTCCTCGACGTCACGAGCGACCCCGCGGCGCTGGACTCAAGTGGCTTCTGGGCCGTCTCGGCGGACTTCGAGGGGCGCCTGGTGTGTGCGCGCCTCCGGGACGTACGCCATGAGCCGGTGCCCGCGCCGGTGCCGGGGCAGTGGCGGGGGCCGGCGATGGACGACTGGACGTCGTCGCTCGACCGCGCCGCGTACACGGCGGGCGTACGCCGCATCCGCGAGCACATAGCGGCCGGCGAGGTCTACCAGGCGAACCTCTGCCGGGTGCTGTCCGCGCCCATCGCCCCGGACGCCGACGTGGACGCGCTCACCGCACTGCTCGCTCGCGGCAACCCGGCGCCGTATGCCGGAACGATCCGCCTCCGCGACCACAGCGTCGAAACAGCCACCGCGTCCCCCGAACTCTTTCTGCGCCGAGAGGGGCGGATCGTCGAGTCGGGCCCGATCAAAGGCACCGGACGCACCGAGGCCGACCTCCTGGAGAAGGACTACGCCGAGAACGTCATGATCGTGGACCTGGTCCGCAACGACATCGGGCGGGTCTGCGCCACCGGCTCGGTGACCGTGCCCGACCTGTGCGTCGTGGAGAAGCACCCAGGCCTCGTCCACCTCGTCTCGACCGTGCGCGGCGAACTGCGCGAGGGCGCGGGCTGGCCGGAGCTGCTGGAGGCGACGTTTCCGCCCGGCTCCGTCACCGGCGCCCCCAAGTCCAGCGCCCTGCGGATCATCGAGGCCCTGGAGACGGCGCCTCGCGGCCCGTACTGCGGCGGCATCGGCTGGGTGGACGCCGACCGCGGGACCGGGGAACTGGCCGTCGGTATCCGTACGTTCTGGATGGACCGGTCCGCCAACGCCGCGGCAGTGCTGCGCTTCGGCTCCGGCGCGGGTATCACCTGGGGGTCCGACCCCGAGCTCGAGTGGCGCGAGACGGAGCTGAAAGCCGCCCGCCTGCTGGCTGTAGCGTCGGGGGCGTACACAGGGGCGTACGACGCAAGCGGAGGGATCTTCACGTGAAGCTCTGGCTCGACGGTGGGCTGCGGGACATCGAGTCGGCCCGTGTCTCCGTCCTCGACCACGGACTGACCGTGGGCGACGGCGTCTTCGAGACCGTCAAGGCGGTCGACGGCCGGCCGTTCGCGCTCACCCGCCATCTCGACCGGCTGGCCCGCTCGGCGCACGGCCTCGGGCTGCCCGAGCCCGGCCTCGACGAGGTGCGCCGGGCCTGTGCCGCCGTCCTGGACGCCAACCCTATGCCGCTGGGCCGCCTGCGGATCACGTACACCGGGGGCCTCTCCCCGCTCGGTTCCGACCGCGGCGAGCACGGGCCGACCCTCGTCGTTGCCCTGGGCGAGACCAGCCGTCGCGCCGACTCCACCGCCGTGATCACCGTGCCCTGGACCCGCAACGAGCGGGGCGCGCTCGCCGGCCTCAAGACCACGTCGTACGCCGAGAACGTCGTCGCCCTCGCCCGCGCTCGCGAACAGGGCGCGAGTGAGGCGTTGTTCGCGAACACCGTGGGGCAGCTGTGCGAGGGCACCGGGTCCAATGTCTTCGTGGTCCTCGACGGCGAGATCCACACCCCGCCGATCGCCTCCGGCTGCCTCGCGGGCATCACGCGCGCGCTCACCGTCGAGTGGACCGGCGCCAAGGAGACCGACCTGCCGCTGGACGTCCTGGAACGCGCCGACGAGGTCTTCCTGACCTCGACCCTGCGCGACGTACAGGCCGTGCACCGGGTCGACGCGCGCGAACTCCCGGGTGCGCCCGGGCCGGTGACCTCCAAGGCCATGCGGATCTTCGACGAGCGGGCGGGCGACGACCTCGATCCATAAACGCCCCATGTATTCGGCTGACGCCAGTAATCCACGGCGGGTACAACACCCCTGATGACCACCACCCTGCGGCCGACCGAGCCGCTTCAGCGCCAAGCTGACGAGGCGCTGTCACGCCACTACAAGGTCTGCGTGAACAGCCGTCCCGTCGGTGCGATACACCTCGCCACCCACCCCCTCCTCGGGCCGTCCGTCGCGCAGATCCGAGAGCTGGGGATCGACGAGCCGGACCGTCGGCGAGGGCGCGGCACCGTGGCCGCGCTCGCCGCCGAGGAGGTGGCGCGCGGCTGGGGCTGCCGGCGGATCGAGGTATCGGTGCCCGGCGCCGCCGAGCCTGCGCTGCGGCTGGCCACGGCGCTCGGTTACGTGCCGCGCGAGCACACCATGGAGAAGCGGCTCGACGGCATTCCTCCCGTACTGCCCGCCGGCAGCCGGGGCCGACCGACGACGGAGGCCGAGGCACGCGCCAGGTCCGAGCAGGATCACGCCACTTCGCTGCCGGCCGGACTCACCACCGAGGACATGGTGTTCAGCGTCCTGGAACACGAGGGAACGCCGGTCGGCACGCTGTGGCTGGGGGCTCGTGGCGGAACGGCATTCGTCCTCGACGTCGAGACCGACGAACGGTACCGGGGCCAAGGACACGGACGTACGTTGATGCTGCTGGCGGAGGCACAGGCGATCGCCGCCGGACGGACCGGGATCCGTATGGATGTCCCCGCGGGGAACATCCCGGCCGAGCGGCTCTGTGAGTCACTCGGCTACGAGACGATCACGTACGTCCTCCGCAAGGACCTGCTTTGAAGTTCTCTCCCGGACGAATCCGGGAGATTCTCCCCTGGATCGCTCCGGGGAGTTTGACAGGTCATGCCTGTCCGGCGACGACCCTCCCGGCCGCCGGAGCAAGTACGTGACTTGCTCGGGTTGTTGGGGACTTGTGTTGTCGTCCCCACCGGTGCGGCGAGCGTACGCAGGTGCTGCCGTGGGGCTCAGGCCTCCTGCCCGGCCAGCAGCCGGTCCACGATCTCCTCGATGCGCTCGCGCAGCCCTTCCTGGCTCTTGCCGCCGTCGAGGCGCTCGCCGTCGATGACGTACGTCGGCGTGCCGGTCACGCCGATGGCCTTGCCCTCGGCCTGGTCGGCGTCGACGATCAGGATGTGCCGGCCGTCGATCAGGGCCGTGTCGAACTCCTCGGCGTCCAGACCGAGTTCACGGGCCACCTCGACCAGGAAGGGTTCTCCCTTACGGTTCAGCTCCTCGACGCGGCCCAGCACCGCCTCGACGTACGGCCAGGCCTGTCCCTGTTCCGCGGCCTCCTCGGCGGCCTGCGCGGCCGCGAACGCGTGCTTGTGCTTCTCCAGCGGGAAGTGCCGCAACCGCAGCTCCAGCCGGTCGCCGTAGCGGGCGCGCAGCGCGCGCAGGTCGTCGAGGGCGCTACGGCAGTCGGGGCACTGGAGTTCGCACCAGACGTCCAGGACGGGGACGGCGGGGTGCGCGGGGGAGGAGTTGCTCATGCCACCAGTCTCCCAGCCGTGGCCGATGAGGCCCAAACCGTGGCCGGAGAGGCCCGAACGGGGACCTTCGAGGGTACGGAACGGGTACCTACGGGGGTACGGAGGGACCGGGCCCTGAGGAGGACCCGACCCGGAGATGTCCCTGAGGTCTGCCCGGACCATGGCATACCGGGCACGGTGCGGTGCAGGATGGAAGGGACGAAGCGACCCTGCCCGAGCGAGTCCTGCCCTGGAGGACCGGATGATTGCCGAGACCGTCTGTTCCGCCGTCTCCGCGGCAGGCCTGGGTATCGCCGCGGTCACCGCGTATCGCAAGCGTTTCCTCGCGGCGGCTCGCCTGGCCGCGTACTCGTTGGTGCCCCTCGGCCTGGTGATGACCGGGGCCGTGGAATGGGCGGCCGACACCGCCTTCAGCCCGGTGGCCTGGGCGGGCTTCGGTGTGCTCGGCGCCTCGTGGCTGCTGTTCACGACCACGCGGGCCGTCGAGCGCCGCGGCGGCGGGACCCGTAAGGAACGCAGGGCGGCCCGGGCCGCGCAGCGCGAGGCGGTGGCCCCCTCGGCCTCGGCGCCCTCGCTGGGCCCGGCGAAGAGTCCGGCGACCCGTTCCGAGTCCAAGACCAAGGCCAAGCCCCGCGCCGCCGAGCCGGGGGACGACTTCAGCGACATCGAAGCCATCCTGAAGAAGCACGGCATATGACGCGCGTATGACGCCGGGAGCAGGGCATATGCCGCTCTGAAACGACACAGTGAGCCGGGCGGTGCGCGGAGGGATACAGTCCGGGATGCACGCCGGAATCCACGTCTGAGCGGTCTATCCCAGATACTGGACCGTCACATCACGGATTTCGGCTAAATCCCCCATATTTCGGGCGTGTTGATCGCGTCGAGGCTCTCGGCTGCGTCATCATCGCCCGCGAGATGCTGGACACAACACAGAGCGACACCGCCGCACCCGAAGAGGAGCGGCGAGGTTGTCTCTTCGCACTTTCCCAGCCACCGCTGATGATCTTCCTTGCGGTGATCGGCTGTCTGCTGCTCATGGCTTCGCTGCACGATCTGCTGCTGCTCTGAGCCGTATGCGGAGTCCCTGGCGCCACCCGCCGAGGACTCCGTCAGCCCGCCGCCTCCTTGCGTCGCGCCCGGTAGGCGGCCACATGCAGACGGTTTCCACAGGTCCGGCTGTCGCAGTAGCGGCGGGAGCGGTTGCGGGAGAGATCTACGAAGGCATGCCGGCAGTCGGGCGCCTCGCAGCGTCGCAGCCTGTCCTGTTCACCGGCCACCACGAAGAACGCCAGCGCCATCCCGCAGTCGGCGGCGAGGTGATCCGCGACGGACGCACCGGGTGCGAAGTAGTGCACATGCCAGTCGTAGCCGTCGTGGTCGGTGAGCCGTGGCGTGGTGCCGGCCGCGGCAACCAGCTCGTTGATCAGCACGGCGGCGGCCCGGGCATCGGGCGCCGCGAAGATCCCGCAGAACCGGCTGCGGATCTTGCGTATCGCCGAGAGATCGAGCTCGGACAGTGACACGACATCGCTGATGTCGTGCTTGCGTACGAACTCGTCCAGATCCGCGACGCTCGCGAGCCCGTCCGCCGTGTCGTCCTCCGGTGCGGTGTTCACCAGATCGACCACGATGTCGAGGGCGCACCGGGTGTCGTGGGTGATCAGCACGTTTCGCTCCCTGGCCTGGGGTCGGGCGGGCGCCCGCCGGTGCTGGCCGATGCTAGCGGCTCCGTGACACGGGGGACTCGGCGCCATCCATGCCGAGCGGCCGGATGGGCAGAGCCGGTACGTGTCCTGGTGTCGAGCGTACGTTTGACCGGGGTCGGGGGCACGCAGGCGTTGGGTCGCACTTGGGGCATGCACGCGTTCGTCCATGCCTGGGAGTACGCACGTCGACGCCGCCTCCGCGGAATCCGCGGCGACGGCGCCGGTGTATACCGTATGGGCTGTCCGAGCCCGTGCCGTCTCCCCGAGTGGACGGCGCCGGGCGGCTTGTGCGGGGCCTCGTCCTAGCTTTCGGCCAGGATGTGCGAGAGCTCCGTGTCGAGATCGAAATGGCGGTGCTCCGTGCCCGGGGGGACGGCGGCGTCCGTTCGCTTCAGGAACGACTCCAGGGCCCGCGCCGGGGCCTCGAGCAGAGCCTCCCCCTCCGGGGAGCTCAGGGCAATGCACACGACGCCCTGACCGTGACTGCGGGACGGCCAGACACGGACGTCGCCCGTGCCGGTGGGCCGGTGCAGTCCCTCGGCGAGGAGATCGCGGGCGAACACCCACTCGACGGTTTCCTCGGCTCCGGTGTGGAAGGTGGCGTGCACGGCGTAGGGATCGGCCGTGTCATACCGCAGTCCTGCGGGAACGGGCAGTGAGGACTCGCTCGACACAACGAGGCGCAGGTGCAGCTCGCAGCTGACCGTGGTGTTCATAAGCGCCAGGGCCTTTCGCTCAGTGTGCGCTCGGGGATTCGCACGTCGGCGAAATCGACATGCCACCCACGGTGCCGTTGTAAACCCCTCTGAGTGTTTTGCGTGTCTTTAGGTAGCTCATCCGGCCGAGTGTGCGTTCGTCGACTACGACCATTTCAGCGACTGGTTTGTGTCCGGTAGGGTTTGGCCGTATGAATACGGGGAGTGACGAAACGGGGGAGGCCGTCGTGGCGGCCGATGAGACGAAGAGCGAGTCGGCGCTCGGATCGCGTGCGCCGGAATTCATCAAGGCGCGACGCATGCTGCACCTGAGCTGGCAGGTGGGCGTGTTCGTGGTGGGCCTCGCGGTCGTGGTGGCCGGCGTGATCATGCTGCCGCTGCCCGGGCCGGGCTGGCTGGTGATCTTCGGCGGCATGGCGATCTGGGCCACCGAGTTCGTCTGGGCGCAGCTGGTGCTCCGCTGGACGAAGCGCAAGGTCACAGAAGCGACGCAGCGGGCGCTCGATCCCAAGGTGCGCAGACGTAACATCATCCTGACGACGATCGGTCTGGTGATCGTCGGGGTGCTGGCGGGGATCTACTTCTATCGGTTCGGCTTCGTGATGCCGTGGAAGATCAAGGAGTAGCGGTGCTCCGCGTGCTCGGCGGGCTGTCGGAAGCACCCCCTGACATGGGGTAATGTTTTCCTACGTCCGGGCGATTAGCTCAGCGGGAGAGCGCTTCGTTCACACCGAAGAGGTCACTGGTTCGATCCCAGTATCGCCCACGAGTGCGAGGGCGACCCATGTCTGCGGAAGGCGCGGACCGGGTCGCCCTCGTCGTTTTTGCGCGGCTTCGCCGCGCGAGGCGGGGGCTTCGCCACCCGCACCCCCATGGGGTCCGTTGAGGTGAGCGCTTTAGTTCGCCTGGTGCCCCAGAAGGTCCACCGGCGCGAGATCGCACCGGGTGGAGGCGGCGGAGGGCTCCGCTACCTGCGTACGCATCCTGGGCATCTCGGATGGGCCGGGGCTTCCAGCAGCCACAGGCCAGGTCGTACGTCCCTGATGTCGGCCGAGGCGGCGGAAAGCGGCGAAGGCTTGCGGTTCGGGGCTGCTCGCAGGCGCCTGACCAGGGTCTACGGATCCCATCCTGGACGCACCCGAGCCACACCTGGACGTGCGCCATAGGTTCCGTCGCGCAGAGCCCGCGTCTTGGCTCGCGCCGCCCGGCGTTGCCGCCGGAGACCTGCCGCGCTGCCCGGGCCGACGCCTCGGCCCGCGACTGTCGCGTACGGCTCCCCGTCCGGGCGCTGCCCGGCCCGCTGCGGCCGCCCCGACCCTCCGCCGTCTCACCGGGCGCCCGCCCACCGCCCGGTCATTCTCAGGCCGCGTCCCGCACGTGGTGTGCGGCGGTGGCCCACGGGGAGGTAGATCTGCGGATGCTACAGATCTCTCGGATGTGTCATACCCACAGCCGGTACCCCGTGTCCACGGACGTGACCTTGTGGGTCGCCGCGCGGCTGAGGTGTGCCGGGCCGGCTCGGGGCGTAACACCAAATGGCAGATCCGGGTCACCCAATCGCCGCCCCCCGCCTCCTGGCCAGCCATTTTCCTGGCTGTCTCTGGCTCGGATCTGCCACTTGTCCCCAGCCCTCGCCGTCGGCCTTCGACCAGGACCTGGCTCCATCGCCCCGCGAGTCATGGAGCCGACTCGCTACACCTCTTCGCGTTCGCGGGACCGCGACCACCTCCCCGCGCCCACTCTCGATGCCCGCCTCGCTTCCCGATCACCCGTCAACTCCCCAGCCCGCCTCTGACTTTCCTCCCCACCCTCCTCAACTTCCGCAAGCCACCCACCGTTCGACCGGTCGACCTCACCCACCCCACCTGCATAGTCGTCCAACACTCCAGCCCCACCACCCCCGTTCATGCCGTCGCGCGAGCGACCCCGTCCACATCAATTCCTGTCCGAGTCATTGACGTGCCCGGAGGGCCTCCGTAACTTGTGCCAGCAAGCGCTTACTTGAAACGATTCATGGGGCGGACGCAACGTCGCGGGGAGGCTCAACCATGCAGCAGAACAGAAAAGTTGAGAGGCGAACGATCCTCAAGGCGGGGGGAGCCTCACTGGCCGCGCTGGGGCTGGGGGCAACGGCGACGGCCTGTGGGGGCGGGAGCGGCGCCGGGGACGGGACGGTGACGATCCGTTACGCGTGGTGGGGTGCTGAAGACCGCGCCAAGCGGATCAATGAAACCATCAAGCTCTTTGAAAAGAAGTACCCGAAGATCAAGGTGAAAACGGACTTTCAGCCCTACCTCGACTTCTGGAAGAAGTTCAATACCCAGGCCTCCGGCGGCAATCCGCCCGATGTCTTCCAGAACGCCATCGGATTCCTGCGCAAATACGACGCGAAGAATGTGCTGCTCGATCTCAGCGAGCAGGTCAAGGCGGGCAACCTCTCCATGGACGGTTTCCGCGCCGGTCTGGAGAAGTTCGGCGAGGTCGACGGCAAGCTCCTCGGCGTGCCGGTCGGCTCCAACTCGATGGCCCTGGTCATCGACAAGCCCGTCTACACCAAGGCCGGCGTGAAGCCGGAGCAGGGCTGGACCTGGGACGACTTCGATGCGGCGATGAAGAGCATCCGTGACAAGGCGGGTCGCTCCGGCGACAGCGGTATGTACGGCGTCATGTACCTCTACGACCTGTATCTGCGCCAGAACGGCAAGGCGTTCTTCACCGAGGACGGCCTCGGGTTCACCGAGGCGGACCTCAAGGACTGGTGGACCAAGGCCGAGAAGGGTGTGGAGTCGGGTATCTACACCGACCCGAAGAAGGTCGCCCAGATCAAGCCCAAGTCCGCGGTCGCCGCGGAGCTCGCGGGCGGTGAGTTCACCTGGGACAACTTCACGGTTCGTTACACCGCCGAGGGCAAGAGCGAGTACGGCCTCGCCCCGATCCCGACCACGGACGGCAAGAAGACCGGCCAGTACCTCGGCTCCCTCATGCTCAGCGGTTCCAAGCGCACTCAGCATCCCAAGGAAGTCGCCCAGTTCATCGACTTCATGGTGCATGATCCCGAGGTCGCCAAGATCATGGGCTATGACCGCGGTGTGCCCGCGACGCAGGCCCAGTTCGACGCGTACAAGCCGACCGACCCGGTCAACAAGGAGATAGCCGCCTACGAGGAGTCCCTCGTCGCGGCGGGCGTCCTGGAGCCCATCACCCCGCACCCGAACGGCGCCGACATCTGCGAGGCCGCCTTCCTGCGTATCGCCGAGGAACTCGGCCTGGGCAAGCGGTCGGTGGACGACGCCGTCAAGCAGTTCTTCACCGAGTCGAAGACGGCTCTCAGCAGCTGATGGGAACCACCGTGACACACGCCCCTGCGATGGAGGACCTGTCCAAGGACTCCGAGCCGCGGCACGGTCCGGTGAAATCCCCGCGCCCCGCCGAACTCAAGCGGCGGGGCCGCCGGGAGAACCTGGCCGGCTATCTCTTCATGTCCCCCTGGATCGCCGGATTCCTGCTGCTCACAGCGGGCCCGATGGTCGCCTCGCTCTATTTCGCGTTCACCGACTACAACCTGTTCGACTCGCCCAAGTGGATCGGCCTCGACAACTTCTCCGAGATGTTCGGCGACCCACGCTGGCGTCACTCTGTGCGGGTGACGATCTGGTACGTCATCGTCGGTACGCCGCTCAAGCTGCTCGCCGCCCTCGGTGTGGCCCTGCTCCTCGCCCAGAAGCGGCGCGGGCAGGCCTTCTACCGGGCCGCGTTCTACGCGCCGTCGCTGATCGGGGCGAGCGTCTCCATCGCCATCGTCTGGAAGGCGATCTTCTCTGACGACGCGATCGTCGACCGTACGCAGAAGATCTTCGGGGTGAACGTCGGCGGCTGGACCGGCGACCCGGACATGATCATCTACAGCCTGGTGGCGCTCACCGTCTGGCAGTTCGGCGCCCCCATGGTCATCTTCCTGGCCGGCCTCAAGCAGGTCCCGCAGGAGTTGTACGAAGCGGCCGAGGTCGATGGGGCGGGCAAGCTGCGGCGGTTCTGGAACATCACGCTGCCGATGATTTCCCCGGTCCTCTTCTTCAACGTCCTTCTGGAGACCATCCACTCCTTCCAGATCTTCAGCTCCGCGTACATCGTGGGCGGTGGCGCCGGAGGCAACGCCTGTGGTCCCGCGGACGGTTCGATGGTCTATACCTGTTACCTCTACGTCCAGGGCTTCGAGAACAGCCGGATGGGCCTGGCGTCCGCCATGGCCTGGATGCTGCTGGTCGCGGTCGCCCTGGTGACGGCGGTGCTGTTCTGGTCCCAGAAGCGCTGGGTGCACTACGAGGAGGGCGCCTCATGAGCGCGCAGGTCACAGAGATCACGCCGACTCAGGGGCAGTCGACGAAGGCGGGCAACTTCCGGCGCAGGCTGCCCGGTTCGCTCGCCTGGCACATCGGGTCCCTGGCGATCCTCGCGGTCATCCTCTACCCGGTGATCTGGGTCATCGGCGGATCCTTCAAGAAGAGCGAAGACATCGTCGGTAGCCTGGACCTCTTCCCCAGCTCCCCGATCATCTCCAACTACACGGGCCTCACCGAGGGCATCGCGGACATCTCGATCTCCACGTTCTTCCTCAACTCGCTTTTCCTCGCGGTCGGTTCGGTGATCGGGATCGTGATCTCGTGCTCGCTGACCGCGTACGCCTTCGCGAAGATCAAGTTCGCGGGCCGCAACCTGATGTTCACGCTGATGATCGGCACGCTCCTGCTGCCGTACCACGTGCTGCTCATCCCGCAGTACGTGCTGTTCCGCAACATGAACATGATCAACACGTACACGCCGCTCCTGCTGGGCAAGTACCTCGCCATCGAAGCGTTCTTCGTCTTCCTGATGGTGCAGTTCATGCGCAACCTGCCCAAGGAGCTCGACGAGGCCGCCCGCCTCGACGGCTGCGGGCACTTCCGCATCTACTGGTCGATCGTGCTGCCGCTGTGCCGTCCGGCCCTGATCACCAGCGCGATCTTCACCTTCATCAACTCCTGGAACGACTTCATGGGCCCGCTGATCTACCTCAACGAGCCCGACAAGTACACGGTCTCGCTCGGCCTGAAGATGTTCGTCGACCAAGAAGGGCTGGCGAACTACGGCGGCATGATCGCCATGTCGCTCGTCGCCCTTCTGCCGGTTCTCGCCTTCTTTCTGACCTTCCAGCGCTATTTGATCGACGGCATGGCGACGTCGGGTCTGAAGGGCTGAGGTGCGCAGGATGAGCCAGGCATCTGCCAAGACACGCGGTACGCCGCGGGAGTCCGTCTTCGCCGAGCGGTTCGCGCTCTTCGCCGAGTGTCTGCTGACGGGCGTGTGGATCGCGGTGGCCTCGCTGCCCGTGGTCACCTACCCGGCCGCGTTCGCCGCCGGGGCGCGGCATCTGCGGCGTCGTACGGACCATCAGGGCGGCGGCTGGCGGGAGTTCGTCGCCGACTTCCGGGCGGCCGTGCGTCGCGGGTGGGTCGTCGGCGTCGCAGGCTGGGTCGCGGCCGTCGCGGTCTGGGTGGACGTGCAGGCCGTACGTGCCGGGATCCCCGGCGGGCCGCTCGTCGGCGCCGTCGGGATGTTCGCCCTGATCGGACTGGTCGTCGCCGGGATGCGTGCGGCGGCGGTCTGGGAGCCCGGGGCGTCGTGGCGGGTGCTGCTCGGGGCTGCCGGACGCCGTACTGTCCTCGATCCTGCCGGGTCCTTTCTGCTCGTCGGCGGACTGGTCGTGGTGGCCTGCTCCGCCTGGTTCGTCGCGCCGCTCGCGGTCCCCGTCCTGGGGGCCGTCGCGGCGGCGGCCCTCGCCGTGGAGGCGCGCGGTCGGCGCCGCTGAGCGGCCGCAGCTCAAACAAGGTCGGCGCCCCGGCGTCGTATCTCTCTCTGTCATGCCCCTGACTTCCCCGCACGGAAAGGAAAGGCCATGTCTCCCATCCCCCGCAGGTCCCTCCTCAAGGCCGCCGCAGTCGCCGGCGCCGCCGCCCAGTTCAGCTGGGCCTTGGGCACCCAAGACGCGCAGGCCGCGCCCAGAGCCGAGCCGGGCGACGCCGACCCGGTGACTCTGGACTGGCTGGAGGAGGGCGGACTCGGCGCCGCCCCTGGCTCCACGGTGGGCGTGCCCTGGCCGAAGGGCGCGTACGACAAGGACCAGACGTTCGCGCTGAAGGACGCCGACGGCAAGGAGGTGCCGGTCCAGTCCTGGCCCATCGGCTACTGGCCGGACGGCTCGCTGAAGTGGACCGCGCACGCGGTCGGCACCGGCGTCGGCTCCGGGAAGCTCACGCTCGCCGCCGGTGCGCCCGCAGCCCCCGAGAAGAAGGTCACCGTCGACAAGAGCGGCGGCACCATCGACATATCGACCGGTGTCATCACCGCGAAGATCGGCAAGAGCGGCTCCACGCTCATCAAGTCCGTCACCCGCGGCTCCACCGAGATCGCCAAGAACGGCCGTCTCGTGCTGCTGCGCCAGCCCGAGATCGAGGACGGCGACCAGGGCACGCAGAAGTGCGACCGGTTCGAGAGCGCCATCTCCAAGGTCGAGGTCGAGCAGGACGGGCCGGTCCGCGCAGTCGTCCGCATCGACGGCAAGCACCGTAAGGGCGACCGGAGTTGGCTGCCGTTCTCGATCCGCCTTTACTTCTTCGCGGGCGCCGAGTCGTTCCGCATGGTGCACACCATCACGTTCGACGGGAAGCAGGAGCCCGGCAAGGCGAGCGGCGACTTCATCCGCGGGCTCGGCGTCCGCTTCACCGTGCCGATGCGGGACGCCGCGTACGACCGGCACATCCGCATCGGCGGCGAGGGCACCGGTCTGCTGCGCGAGGCCGTCAAGGGCATCACCGGGCTGCGGCGCGACCCGGGGGCGGCCGTCCGCACGGCCCAGTTCGAGGGCAAGAAGCTGCCCGACCCGTCCACCTGGGACCAGCGGGTCACCACCCGGCTCCAGTACATCCCCGAGTGGGGCGACTACACCCTCTCGCAGCTCTCCGCCGACGGTTTCGGCGTGCGCAAGCGCACCAAGAAGGGCCACGGCTGGATCCCCGCGGGCGGCGGCCGGCGGGCCAGCGGCTTCGGGTACGTCGGCGGCGCGTCCGGCGGATTCGCCTTTGGGCTGCGGGACTTCTGGGAGAAGTTCCCCGCCCAGCTCGACATCCGCAATGCCCAGACAGACGAGGCCGAGGTCACGATGTGGCTCTGGTCGCCCGAGGCGCAGCCCATGGACCTGCGCTTCTACCACGACGGCATGGGCCAGGACACGTACCCCGAACAGCTCGAAGGCCTCAACATCACCTACGAGGACTACGAACCCGGCTTCGGCACCCCCTACGGCATCGCCCGCACCAGCGAACTCCTCTTCTGGGCCCATGAGTCCACGCCGAGCGCCGAGCAGATGGCCAAGCAGGTAGAGGCCGTACGCACCCCGGCGCAGCTCGCCGCTCCGCCGGGGCACCTCATCAAGGCGGGCGTCTTCGGCAAGCTGTTCTCCGAGCCGGACCGCTCCACGGCCGCCAAGGCGAAGATCGAGGACCACCTCGACTTCCTCTTCACCTATTACAAGGATCAGGTGGAGATGCGCCGTTGGTACGGCTTCTGGGACTACGGCGACATCATGCACAGCTACGACCCGAGCCGTCACCAGTGGTGTTACGACGTCGGAGGCTACGCCTGGGACAACTCCGAGCTCTCGCCCGACCTGTGGCTCTGGTTCGCGTACATGCGCTCCGGCCGCGCCGACATCTTCCGCTTCGCCGAGGCCATGACCCGGCACACCGGCGAGGTCGACGTCTACCACCTCGGCGAGTGGGCGGGCCTCGGCACCCGGCACGGCGTCCAGCACTACGCGGACAGCGCCAAGCAGCAGCGCATCGCCAACACCACCTACCGCCGCTACTACTACTTCCTCACCGCCGACGAACGCGTCGGCGACCTCATGCACGCCAACGTCGACTCCGACGAGACGTTCCTCGTCCTCGACCCCATCCGTAAGATCCGCACCGAGCCCTACACCCCCGACCGCAACGCCCTCTCCATCGGCTTCGGTACCGACTGGAGCGGCCTCGTCTCCGCATGGCTCACTGAGTGGGAACGGCGCGGCCCCAAGTGGGAGAAGGCCAAGGCCAGGGTTCTGTCCACCATGGAGACCATCGCCGCCCAGCCCAACGGCTTCGTCCAGGGCAACGCGCTGTACGACCTGGACACCGGCAAGTTCGCCGTGGACAAGGAAGCCAAGGTCAGCGTCTCGCACCTGTCGGCGATGTTCGGCCTGGTCGAGCTGAACGCCGAGCTCATCGACCAGATCGACATGCCGAAGTTCAAGGAGGCGTGGCTGGACTACTGCCGCTACTTCAACGCCACCAAGGCGGAACAGGCCGCCCGCTACGGCTCCAACTTCGGCAACCTGCTGCTCTTCCAGGGCCACTCACGCCAGGACGCTTACGCCGCCGTCCAGTTGGGCGACGACAAGCTGGCCGCGCGGGCATGGCGGCAGTTCTACAACAGCGCCGACCCCTGGGACTACAAGGAGTCCACCGACTGGTCCACGAAGAAGATCGAGGGCCCGACCGCCCTGGTGCCCGGCAGCGAGGCGGCGTGGGTGTCCACCAACGCGACGGCGCTGTACGGGCTGGCGGCGATCCAGAACCTGGCGCTGGTCGGCGACAAGATCCCGTCATGACGGTCGCCTGACGCAACCTCCCCAGCTCCTCCCGCACTCGCCGCGCGCAACGACCGGCGAGTGCGGGAGGCAACCACCGGGTCAGTGGGCAGACTCGGGCCATGGACTGGACGTACTACCGCTTCCGCAGTCTGTGGGTACTCGGCGCCCCGGCCGACGACGTGTACGACGTGCTGGCCGACGCCGAGAACTACCCCCGGTGGTGGCCGCAGGTCCGTGAGGTGACGCGGATCGACGACCGCAGCGGGACCGTCCGTATCCGCTCGCTGCTCCCGTACGACCTGGTGTTCACCGCGCGGGAGGTGCGCCGCGACCGGGCGGCCGGGGTCCTGGAGATCGCGATGACGGGCGACGTGGACGGCTGGGCACGCTGGACGCTCTCGTCCGACGGTCCGGGCACGCGCGCCCGCTACGACCAGGAGGTCCATGTGACCAAGCCCCTGTTGCGGCGCCTCGCCGTGCCGGGGCGGCCGGCGTTCCGCGCCAACCACGCGCTGATGATGCGGGCGGGGCGGCGCGGGCTGGCCGCGTACCTGCGTGAGCACCGACAAGCCGTTTGAAGGAAACCGCCGTCGACCTGTATGGTTCAGTGCGTTCCCGGGCGATTAGCTCAGTGGGAGAGCGCTTCGTTCACACCGAAGAGGTCACTGGTTCGAACCCAGTATCGCCCACCCGGAGACAGCCGGTCCGTCACAGACGGACCGGTTTTCGCATGTCAGGGCTTGTGCCGGGACCTGCTCCAGGGCTTACGCCGCCGCCGGGAGTTCCGGTCGCAGAGGCCACGCCGGGTCGACCGCCTCCTCCGTGCCGCTGCGTGCGAACCACGCCTCCAGGCCGCGGGCCTGAGCCGCGTGCCACACCGCCTGCAGCGTGTGCAGTTCGGCCGGTGAGAGCCGCTCCAGGCGGGCCGCGAAACGACGCCCCACCGCGCGTACGACGTCCATCGCGGCGAGCGCGTCGGCCGCCGCGTCATGGGCGCCCGTCAACTCCACGTCGTAGTGCGCGCACAGGTCGGTCAGCGTGCGGCGGCCCTTGCGGTAGCGGTCCAGGTGTTTGTCGAGGACCCGCGGATCGAGCACGCGCAGCGGCACGGTCTCGAACCAGTGATGCAGCGACGACGCCCGATGCCGGCGCAACTCCCGGTCGAGCAGCGTCAGATCGAACGGCGCGTTCATCACCACGAGCGGGCGTCCCGCCGCGCTCTGCTCGGCCAGCTCCCTCACTATCTCGTCCATCACCGGCGACGGCCAGCGGCCGTTGCGCTGCAGGTGATCCTCCGTCAGACCGTGTACCGCCGTTGCCCCTTCGGGCACCGGAACGCCCGGATTGACCAGCC
Source organism: Streptomyces pseudoechinosporeus (assembly GCF_054783935.1). NCBI lineage: Bacteria > Bacillati > Actinomycetota > Actinomycetes > Kitasatosporales > Streptomycetaceae > Streptomyces > Streptomyces pseudoechinosporeus. The sequence continues at coordinate 171,801 of NZ_BAAGPS010000001.1, read as the reverse complement.
AGCGGCTCACCCGCGGCCGGCCTCCGGAAGCGTCCTGGACGACGACGGCGGCCGACACGATCCGGTCGGTCTCCACGTTCACACCCGTCGTCTCGGTGTCGAACGCGGCCAGTGGCCCTTCGTACCAGCACGTCATACGCACGCAACTCCTCATTCACCCTCGGCAGTTGACGCACCGTCTACGCCGCCCTCTGCCCGATTCGGTGATACCCGTACTGTTTGCGCCGTACGCCGGGAGGAGACAACAGAGATACGGGTCTTTGCAGTTCAGCGGCCCGTCGCGGGGATTCACCGGTTTCGGAAGGCTGTTGGAGATGGCCATCGCGCAGCCCGAACAGGGCGGGCTGCTGCCTCAGCGGACAACACCGCATCGCGGCACACTCGCCACCACCGCCTGCATGGAGACACTGCAGGTCGGTTATCTGCACGCGGTCGCGGCGGCCGCGGGCTGTTCCCTGTCCCAGCCCTTTCCGGACAACGGCATCGACTGGCACGTCAGCCACAGCGCCCCCGGGCACACGGTCGACGACGAAGTCACCATCAAGGTGCAGCTCAAGTGCACGTACCAGATCCCGCCGAACCCCCCGGGCCCGGCCTTCTCCTTCACGCTCGACAACGCCCACCTGGAGAAGCTCGCCCGCAGCCCGGTCTCGGTGCACAAAATACTGGTCGTGATGCTCGTGCCCAGATCCCAGGACGACTGGCTGCGCGCCAGCCACGACCGGCTCGACCTGCGGCACTGCTGCTACTGGATCAACCTCGCCGGACATCGCATCACCGGCCGGCGCAGGACCACCGTGCGGATACCGACCTCGCGCATCTTCGACGACCGGGCACTCTGCGAGATCATGACGCGGGTCGGAACGGGAGGCAGACCGTGACGCACCGCCCGACCGACGAACCGGCACGACCAGCCAGGCCCCACCCAGTGGAGCCGCCTGACCAGTGGGACCAGCCACCCAAGCCCGACCAGGTCGACCCCGCCGTCCTCAGCGCGCTGCTGCACCGGCACGGCTGGCAGCGCCGCGGCGGAGCCGCCGGACGGTACGGCCGCTGGACCCCACCCGGGCCCGGCGGCGCCGGCACCAGCCTGCTCGTGCCGGAGAGCCGGGCGTTCCCCGACAGCGAGGACCTCCTCGGCGAGGCCCTTCTCGCGCTGTCGCGCAGCGGCTCGCCCTCCGCACGCGACGTCCTGGTCGGCCTCGCCGTGCCCAGCGACGAGATCCGCTGGTGGCGCGACGTACCCACCGGGCCCTTGGGCGCCGCGGCGTGGACCGTGGAGGAGCAGCTGCGCAAGGCCGCCCGCCACATGCTCCTCGCGGGCGCCCTCGCGGCACGCGCGCGTGCGGGCTATTACGGCGCCCGGCACCGCAGGCCCGCCGCCGCGTCCCTGGAGAACGTGCTCGTCGGAGCCGCGCCGGGCGGCCGTCAGCTCACCGCCTTCGTGCCCGTCGCCACCGGCCGGCCCCTCGCTGTCCGGCTCCACCAGGCGGTGTACGCGGCCCGCGAGGCCATCGACTACCAGCGCGCCACCGGCGGCATGGACGCCTTCGACGGCGCCGTTGAGGCGGGCGTCAGCTATGAGCTCACGGAGGCTCTCGTGGCCCTCGTGAAGGGCACGGAAGGCGCCCGGATCGCCGTCGAGTGGGCGCCCGCCGCCGGAGTTCCCGAAGGCTGCGCGACGCCCGCCGAACCCGTCGAGTTCTCACCCGGCGACCTGCCCGTCCTGCGCGAGGCCGGCGCCCGCTATCTGCGCGAGGAGCCGTCCGTGGCGGTGCGGATCACGGGCGCGGTGGTACGGATGCGCAGGTCGGCGCCGCGCGGTGACGGCACCGTTCGGCTGCGGGTCATCGCGGGCGCCGAGGTCCCGCACGTACGGATGACCCTCGACGAGGAGGCGTACCGGATCGCGGGCCATGCCCATCTGGTGGGGCTGCCGGTGCGGGTACACGGGCGGCTGGAGAGCCGGGGCGGCTTCCGGCGGCTGACCGGGGCGTCCGGGGTCGCGCCCGTGCAGGTGGACGAGGCGGAGCGGGACCGGCTGATGAAGTCGCTCCAGGAGAACCTTGATTTCTTTGAAGAGGCGTGCGGCGGGGACTGAGACGGGACGGTTTCGCGGTGAGTGCCCCGGCCTCGGTACGATTCCTGTCTGCGCGCGCAGTTGCGCGCGCACCCACCCTTCAGTCAGGAGAGACCGGTGTCAGACGTCCGTGTGATCATCCAACGCGATTCCGAGCGGGAAGAGCGCGTGGTGACGACGGGCACTACGGCCGCCGAACTCTTCGCCGGAGAGCGCACCATCGTTGCCGCGCGTGTGGCGGGCGAGCTGAGGGACCTCGCGTACGAGGTGAAGGACGGCGAGACCGTCGAGGGCGTCGAGATCTCCTCCGAGGACGGTCTGAACATCCTGCGACACTCCACCGCGCACGTCATGGCGCAGGCCGTGCAGGAGCTCTTCCCCGAGGCCAAGCTGGGCATCGGTCCGCCGGTCAAGGACGGCTTCTACTACGACTTCGACGTGGAGAAGCCGTTCACGCCCGAGGACCTCAAGGCCGTCGAGAAGAAGATGCAGGAGATCCAGAAGCGCGGTCAGCGTTTTTCGCGGCGTGTGGTGACGGACGAGGCCGCGCGCGCGGAGCTGGCTTCGGAGCCGTACAAGCTGGAGCTCATCGGGCTGAAGGGCTCGGCTTCGTCGGACGACGGCGCGGACGTCGAGGTGGGCGCCGGTGAGCTGACCATCTACGACAACATCGACGCCAAGACCGGCGACCTGTGCTGGAAGGACCTCTGCCGGGGTCCGCACCTGCCGACCACCCGGAACATCCCGGCGTTCAAGCTGATGCGCAACGCTTCGGCGTATTGGCGCGGCAGCGAGAAGAACAAGCAGCTTCAGCGCATCTACGGCACTGCCTGGCCGTCCAAGGACGAGCTGAAGGCGCACCTCGAATTCCTCGCCGAGGCCGAGAAGCGCGACCACCGCAAGCTGGGCAGCGAACTCGACCTGTTCTCGATTCCTGAGCAGATCGGGTCGGGGCTGGCCGTCTTCCATCCCAAGGGCGGTGTCGTCCGCCGGGTCATGGAGGATTACTCGCGTCGGCGCCACGAGGAAGAGGGGTACGAGTTCGTCTACACCCCGCACGCCACCAAGGGGAAGCTCTTCGAGACCTCGGGGCACCTGGACTGGTACGCGGACGGTATGTACCCGCCCATGCAGCTCGACGAGGGCGTGGACTACTACCTGAAGCCCATGAACTGCCCGATGCACAACCTGATCTTCGACGCGCGCGGGCGTTCGTATCGTGAACTGCCGCTCAGGCTCTTCGAGTTCGGGACGGTGTACCGGTACGAGAAGTCGGGCGTCGTGCACGGTCTGACCAGGGCGCGCGGCTTCACCCAGGACGACGCGCACATCTACTGCACGCGCGAGCAGATGGCCGACGAGCTCGACAAGACGCTGACCTTCGTGCTGAATCTGCTGCGGGACTACGGCCTGACCGACTTCTACCTGGAGCTGTCGACCAAGGACGAGACCAAGTTCGTCGGCTCGGACGAGGCATGGGAGGAAGCCACCGAGACGCTGCGGCAGGTGGCCGAGAAGCAGGGCCTCCCGCTGGTCCCGGATCCGGGCGGCGCCGCCTTCTACGGGCCGAAGATCTCCGTGCAGGCGCGCGATGCCATCGGCCGTACTTGGCAGATGTCGACGATCCAGCTCGACTTCAACCTGCCGGAGCGCTTCGAGCTGGAGTACACCGGGCCCGACGGCTCCAAGCAGCGGCCGGTCATGATCCACCGGGCTTTGTTCGGCTCCATCGAGCGGTTCTTCGCGGTGCTCCTTGAGCACTACGCGGGGGCGTTCCCGGCGTGGCTGGCGCCTGTTCAGGCGGTTGGTATCCCGGTTGGGGACGCGCACGTGGAGTACCTGCAGAAGTTCGCCGCGGAGGCCAAGAAAAGGGGGCTGCGCGTCGAGGTCGACTCGTCCTCGGATCGCATGCAGAAGAAGATCAGAACGGCACAGAAGCAGAAGATCCCGTTCATGATCATCGTCGGTGACGACGACATGAACGCCGACACGGTGTCGTTCCGCTACCGCGACGGTTCGCAGGAGAACGGCATTCCCCGGGACGAGGCGCTGGCGAAGCTCGTGGATGTGGTGGAGCGCCGGGTCCAGGTGTGATCCCGGCCCTGCCGCAGCGGGGTTCTGGCCCCCGGGTTTTCCCCGGGGGCCTTTGCCGTGCATGGTGTGTGAAGCCATATGCTGCACCACATGACGAGTGAGCCGGAGCAGCAGATCGGGGTGGGGACGCAGGACGCGTTCCAGCGCTTGTGGACGCCCCATCGGATGGCGTACATCCAGGGGGAGGGCAAGCCCAGCGGCCCGGGTGCCGACGACGGCTGCCCGTTCTGCTCGATCCCGGCCAAGTCCGATGAGGACGGGCTCGTCATCAAGCGGGGTGAGCAGGTCTACGCGGTGCTCAACCTGTACCCGTACAACGGTGGCCACCTGATGGTCGTGCCCTACCGGCACGTCGCGGACTACACCGAGCTGACCGTTGAGGAGACCGCGGAGCTCGCCGAGCTGACGAAGCAGGCGATGGCTGCGTTGCGCTCCGCTTCGGGGGCGCACGGGTTCAATATCGGCATGAACCAGGGTGGAGTCGCGGGCGCGGGGATCGCCGCGCACCTTCACCAGCATGTCGTGCCTCGGTGGGGCGGCGACACGAACTTCATGCCCGTCGTCGGGCACACCAAGATCCTGCCTCAACTCCTGGCGGATACGCGGAAGATGCTTGCGGAGGCCTGGCCGGCCGGGCGCGGGGGAGATGGGGTGCAGTGACTGCTGCGGGTTCGTCGTGGCTGGTCGCTCCCCCACTCTCGACTTCTCCCCCCACTCTCGGCTTCGCTCGAGCGGGGGGACCCCCATGAGCAGGGGGACCCCCATCGCGGCGGAGCCGCAAATTGATACAGCCCGCGCCCCTTAAGGTGGCGCGGTACTGCACCAGGCGTCACCGGGCACCCTTGCCTCCGGGCACCCCACCCCCGCTGAACCGCCGGAGGCCTACGCGTCGTAGACGTCTGCCTTGCTGGGCGCCGCGTCCTGGACCTGGGTGCTCAGGAACGCCGAGCGGGTGCCGAACTTTTCGGTGTTCACGCCGTTCTCGTCGAGGACGCGGATGGCTGCGGCGTGGACCACGCGGAGGATCGGCGTCGCGGCGCGCAGGGCGTCGTCGGCCATGAAGCGGTGGCGCCAGGGCTTGTCGGCCCAGGCGTGGCGCAGGCCGAAGGGCTCGGGGAGGACCAGCTTGCCGCCCAGCCAGTCGAGGATCGGCGGATACCAGGTGAAGGGGGCGCGCACCGCGAGCCGTACCACCTCGTCGGTCTCGACCAGCGGCAGCTTCCGCTCCGTCGTCTCCCAGAACTTGACCGTCTTGGCGACTTCCTTCGTCTTGGCCTCGGGCTTCGAGGTGAACAGGGAGTGCACGGGCCCCAGGGCATGACCGGTGACCTCGATCCGCAAGGTCTCGTGCAGCACGGTCACGGTGATCAGCATCGTGATGATCAACTGGCCGTCCCAGAGCGTCCATTGGACCCCGAGATAGTGCCGGTCACCGCTGCCGAACTGCTGCTTGTTGCAGATGTCCTGGATGGCGTGGGTTTTGATCTGGTACGCGTCCACGTCCGTACCCCCCGGCCGGGACACCTCCTTGGCGTTCTCACCGATCGGCGTGACCACCCAGTGCCGTATCGATGGCTTCGGGAAACCACCGGTGTTGAGCGGTCCGCGCTCCAGCATGCGCAGCTGGTCGTGGATCGACCGTATGACGTCCCAGCTGCGGAAGGGGTGGATCTCCTTGTCGGCGTCTGCCGGCACCAGATCCTCGGCGAGATGCCAGCTGCCCCAGCGTGTTCCCATGCCGAGTATGCCCTTGGGGCCCGCGTAGAACACGGAGTTGGACTGCTGCTCGGCGGTCAGTCGGGCCAGCCCCTGGCGCAGCCGCTCGGCCGCGGTCTCACCGGGACTGCCGGGCACCGCCTCGGGGATCTTGGCGCCGACGCCGCCGCCGGACAGCAGACTGGCCCAGCGCTCGCGCATGTCCTTCGCCGTACGCTCGCAGATCTGCCTCGCCCAGAACCAGCCGAGGACGGGCGCGACGACCGCCGCGCGCGCGTACCAGGCCCAGAAGCCGGTGAACGGCATCCGGATCAGGAAGATCACGGCGAGGGCGGCCACGCCGATCAGGAGGGCGGTGGCGAGGGCGGAGGCACGTTTGTCGGTGGTCTTGTCGATCGTCCGGCGGATCTGGAAGACCAGCAGCCAGACGAGCAGACCGGGCAGGAAGATCAGACCGGTCAGCACCATCACGGCGGTGAGCCAGCTGTCCCGCTCCTTGCGGATGCGGTTCGCCGCCAGGCAGTGCTCGACGACGACCTGCGGCTCCGTGCCGAACGACTGGATGAGCGGCTTGCGGGCACCGCCCAGCATCCTCAGCTGCACGGCGCGGGCGAACGCCTCACCCAGGTTCGGCTTGCAGATCGTCGCCCACTTGCGGCCCGGCTTGACGGTCGACTTGTGCCATTCGCTGTTGGCTTCGAGGATCTTGTCGACGGAGTCGTCGCGGTACGCCGCCGAGGCCAGGGCGAACGTCGCCGCCGTCTGTCCCGCGGCACCCTGGAGCGGGATCTGTGCCCCGGGCCTGAAATCGAATCCGTCATCCGCCACTGACCGCCCCCATCGCCGCCTTGCTCCGCTGCTGCGGCTTTTCCCGACTTCCGTACTCCGCACACCTGTTGATCAGGTCGTCGTCTTGATCAGGTTCTCAGAGTATCCGCCAGGACTGACAATCGTCGGCGGACAGCCGAAGCTGTCCGCCGACCCTACGGGGGATCAACTAGGGGGAGTCCTGGGCCTGTTCGCGGATCTTCTCGGCCAGATGTGCCGGCATCGGCTCATGCCGTGCGTAACGCCGGCTGAACCGTGCGGTGCCGTGCGAGAGGGAGCGCAGGTCGACCGCGTACCGGTCGATCTCGATCTCGGGGACCTCGGCCCGTACGAGCGTCCGTCCGCCGCCCGCCTGTTCGGTGCCGACGACTCGGCCGCGCCGCCCCGACAGATCGCTCATCACGGCGCCCACGTAGTCGTCGCCGACCAGGACCGACACCTCGGCGACCGGCTCCAGAAGATGGATCTTCGCGTCGGCGGCGGCCTCGCGCAGGGCGAGCGCGCCGGCGGTCTGGAACGCGGCGTCGGAGGAGTCCACCGAGTGCGCCTTGCCGTCGAGCAGCGTCACCCGTACGTCGATGAGCGGATAGCCCGCGGCCACACCCTTGGCGGCCTGGGCGCGTACGCCCTTCTCGACGGACGGGATGAACTGCCGGGGCACGGCACCCCCGACGACCTTGTCGACGAACTCGATGCCGGAGCCACCGGGCAGCGGCTCGACCTCGATCTCGCAGATCGCGTACTGCCCGTGCCCGCCGGACTGCTTCACATGACGGCCGCGCCCGGCCGACTTGGCGGCGAACGTCTCCCGTAGGGAGACCTTGTGCGGTACGACATCGACCTGGACGCCGTACCGGCTGCGCAGCCGTTCCAGGGCGACGTCCGCGTGGGCCTCGCCGAGGCACCACAGGACCACCTGGTGGGTGTCCTGGTTCTGTTCCAGGCGCATCGTGGGGTCCTCGGCGACCAGCCGGCTCAGGCCCTGCGAGAGCTTGTCCTCGTCCGCCTTGCTGTGCGCGTGGATGGCCAGCGGCAGCAGCGGGTCGGGCATCTCCCACGGCTCCATGAGCAGCGGGTCGTCCTTGGCCGAGAGCGTGTCGCCGGTCTCGGCGCGGTTCAGCTTGGCCACACACGCCATGTCGCCCGCGATGGCGTGCGAGAGGGTGCGCTGCTGCTTGCCGAAGGGCGCGGACAGGGCGCCGACGCGTTCGTCGACGTCGTGGTCCTCGTGCCCGCGATCGGCGAGCCCGTGCCCGGAGACGTGCACCGTCTGGTCGGGCCGAAGGGTGCCCGAGAAGACGCGTACGAGGGAGATCCGGCCCACGTAGGGGTCGCTCGCCGTCTTCACGACCTCGGCGACCAGCGGCCCGTTCGGGTCGCAGGCCTTGATCTCGCGTGGTTTGCCGTCCGGAGTGGTGACCGTGGGCGTCGCGGGCTCCAGTGGAGTCGGGAAGCCGCCGGTGATGAGCTCCAGCAGCTCGACCGTGCCCAGGCCCTGACGGGCGCCCTCGGTGGCGGGTGCGGCGGCCAGCACCGGGAAGAAGACCCCGCGCGCCACGGCCCGCTCCAGGTCCTGTACGAGCGTCTTGAAGTCGATCTCCTCGCCGCCGAGATAGCGGTCCATGAGGGTCTCGTCCTCGCTCTCGGCGATGATGCCCTCGATCAGCCGGTTGCGGGCCTCCTCGATGAGCGGCAGCTGGTCGGGGCCCGGTTCGGACTCCTTGCGCTCTCCGGAGGAGTAGTCGAACAGCTTCTGCGAGAGCAGTCCGATCAGGCCCGTCACGGGCGCGTGCCCGTCGGGGCCCGGCGCTCCGTGGAGCGGCAGATACAGGGGCAGTACGGCGTCCGGGTCGTCGGCGCCGAAGGCCTCCGCGCAGGTCCGCGTCATCTCGTCGAAATCGGCTCTGGCCGCTTCGAGGTGGGTGATCACGATGGCCCGCGGCATACCGACCGCCGCGCACTCCTCCCACACCATGCGGGTCGAGCCGTCCACCCCGTCCGAGGCCGAGACAACGAAAAGGGCCGCGTCCGCCGCTCGCAGACCGGCCCGCAGCTCCCCGACGAAGTCGGCGTATCCGGGAGTGTCCAGAACATTGATCTTGCACCCGCCCCATTCGACGGGCACCAGGGAGAGCTGTACCGACCGTTGCTGCCGGTGCTCGATCTCGTCGTAGTCGGAGACGGTGCCGCCGTCCTCCACACGGCCCGCCCTGTTCACCGCCCCCGCGGTCAGCGCGAGAGCCTCCACCAGAGTCGTCTTGCCCGATCCGGAGTGGCCGACCAGCACCACATTCCGTACGGACGCGGGGTGGTCGGCCGCCGTAGCCCTGCCGGCGGCTCCGGGGTGTGCGTTCGCCTTGTCGCCCATGGCCTTGCCTCCCGTGCACGGTGAGGTCATTTGTGGGCGCGGACATGCGGACCCGCGTGCCGCGTGCGGTTGGCGGCTCCGGTGACGCCCGCGGTCCTTTCGAGCTTTCCACTCAGGTTACGGCGCGTCCATACAAAGGACGTGATCGTGCGCTCAGGGTCCCGCCCGCCGCCCACGCACGCGCGTGGCTACGATGGGCCAGCCGGTGGCCAGCAGGGGCCGCCCGGCCACACCGACCCTCGGGAAGGCCATGCTGAACAAGTACGCGCGTGCTTTCTTCACGCGTGTTCTCACACCGTTCGCCGCGTTTCTGATCCGCCGCGGCGTCAGCCCCGACACGGTCACGCTCCTGGGCACGGCGGGAGTGGTCGCGGGCGCGCTGGTCTTCTTCCCCAGGGGCGAGTTCTTCTGGGGCACGATCGTCATCACGCTGTTCGTGTTCTCGGACCTCGTCGACGGCAACATGGCCCGCCAGCTGGGCCGCTCCAGCCGCTGGGGCGCCTTCCTGGACTCGACCCTCGACCGGGTCGCGGACAGCGCGATCTTCGGCGGCTTCGCGCTCTGGTACGCGGGCAGTGGCGACGACAACGTCCTGTGCGCCGTCTCGATCTTCTGCCTGGCCAGCGGTCAGGTGGTCTCGTACACGAAGGCCCGTGGCGAGTCGATCGGCCTGCCCGTCGCCGTCAACGGCCTCGTCGAGCGGGCCGAGCGCCTGGTGATCTCGCTGGTCGCGGCCGGCCTTGCGGGCTTCGAAACCTTCGGGGTACCCGGCATTCACGTACTGCTGCCCATCGCCCTGTGGATCGTCGCCGTCGGCAGCGTCGTCACGCTGATCCAGCGGGTCGTCACGGTGCGCAGGGAGGCCGCGGAGGCGGATGCCGCGCCCGGTCAGGAAGGCGACCGGCAGGACGGCGAGAACAGCGGCAAGGACAACGGCCGGGACCCGGGTCCGGAGAGCGCCCCACAGACCAGCTCACAGAGCAGCGAGGCCACGTCGTGAGCGGTCTGCGGGAACGGCTGACGGACGGCGCGTACGCCCTGGGCTGGAGCACCGTCAAGAAGCTCCCCGAGCCCGTCGCCGTACGGCTCGGCAGGGCCATCGCCGACATCACCTGGAAGCGGCGCGGCAAGGGCGTACGCCGCCTGGAATCCAACTACGCGCGCGTGGTGCCCGACGCGACCCCCGAGCGGCTCGCCGAGCTCTCCAGGGCGGGTATGCGCTCGTATCTGCGCTACTGGATGGAGTCCTTCCGGCTGCCCGCCTGGAGCAGTGAGCGCATCAAGAACGGCTTCACCGCCAAGGACCTGCACTATCTGACCGACGGGCTCGCATCCGGCAAGGGCGTCATCCTCGCGCTGCCGCACCTGGGCAACTGGGACCTCGCCGGCGCCTGGGTCACCACCAAGCTGGAGACACCCTTCACCACGGTCGCCGAGCGGCTCAAGCCGGAGACGCTGTACGACCGTTTCGTCGCCTATCGCGAGGGCCTCGGCATGGAGGTGCTCGCGCACGACGCGTCCGTGTTCGGCACGCTGGCCCGCCGGCTGCGCGACGGAGGCATGGTCTGCCTGGTCGCGGACCGCGATCTGTCCGCCTCCGGGGTCGAGGTGAAGTTCTTCGGCGAGTCGACGCGGATGCCCGCGGGCCCGGCGCTGCTCGCCCAGCAGACGGGCGCCCTGCTGCTGCCGGTGACGCTCTGGTACGACGACTCGCCCGTGATGCGGGGCCGTGTGCATCCTCCGGTTGAGGTCCCCGAGACAGGTACCCGGGCCGAGAAGACGTCTGTCATGACGCAGGCGCTGGCCGACGCCTTCGCCACGGGTATCGCCGAACATCCGGAGGACTGGCACATGCTCCAGCGCTTGTGGCTCGCTGACCTGGAACCCCGCCCCGAGCCGTTGAACGGGGAGCGCCCGTGAGGATCGGCATCGTCTGCCCGTACTCCTGGGACGTCCCCGGCGGCGTCCAGTTCCACATCCGCGATCTGGCCGAGCACCTCATCCGCCTCGGGCACGAGGTGTCCGTCCTCGCTCCTGCGGACGACGAGACCCCCCTGCCGCCGTACGTCGTGTCGGCGGGCCGCGCGGTTCCGGTGCCGTACAACGGCTCGGTGGCCCGGCTCAACTTCGGCTTCCTGTCGGCCGCGCGGGTGCGGCGCTGGCTGCACGACGGCACGTTCGACGTGATCCACATCCATGAGCCGGCCTCGCCGTCGCTCGGCCTGCTGGCCTGCTGGGCCGCACAGGGCCCCATCGTCGCGACCTTCCACACGTCCAACCCGCGCTCCCGGGCGATGGTCGCCGCGTACTCGATCCTCCAGGCGGCCCTCGAGAAGATCAGCGCGCGGATCGCCGTGAGCGAGTACGCGCGGCGCACGCTCGTGGAGCACCTGGGCGGCGACGCGGTCGTCATCCCGAACGGCGTCGACGTCGGCTTCTTCAAGAAGGCCGAGCCCAAGGCCGAGTGGCAGGGGGAGACGATCGGCTTCATCGGCCGCATCGACGAGCCCCGCAAGGGCCTGCCGGTCCTCATGAAGGCCCTCCCGAAGATCCTCGCCGAACGGCCGCGGACGCGTCTCCTGGTGGCCGGCCGCGGTGACGAGAAGGAGGCCGTCGAATCGCTGCCCAAGGAGCTGCGGGCGCGCGTCGAGTTCCTCGGCATGATCAGCGACGAGGACAAGGCGCGGTTCCTGCGCAGCATCGACCTGTACGTCGCCCCCAACACCGGCGGCGAGAGCTTCGGGATCATCCTTGTCGAGGCCATGTCGGCGGGCGCGCCCGTGCTCGCCTCCGACCTCGACGCCTTCGCGCAGGTCCTCGACCAGGGCGTGGCGGGGGAGCTGTTCGCCAACGAGGACGCGGACGCGCTGGCGGCCTCCGCGGTACGGCTGCTCGCCGACTCCGGGCGACGGGCGGAGCTGCGTAAGCGGGGCAGCGCGCATGTGCGGCGCTTCGACTGGTCGACGGTGGGGGCGGACATCCTGTCCGTGTACGAGACGGTCACGGACGGGGCCGCGGCGGTCGCCGCCGACGAACGCAGTGGGTTGCGGGCGCGGTTCGGGCTGGCACGGGACTGAGAGGGGCACTGGGTGAGGGAACTGCGCAATGTGCGGGAAGTGCCGCAGGAGGGCGCTACGACGCCTCTGACGGCCGAGGAGGAGCTGCGTGTCCGGTCGGTGTTCGCCGCCGAGATCGGCGCGCAGGTGGCCCGTCAGGGATGGGCGAGGTTCCCCGCGCACACTCCGGAGGAGCGGATCCGGTTGTATGCGGTGGCGCGGATGATCGGGGAGAGACTGGGGTGCCTCGTGGAGGCCGTGCCCGAGGACACGATCACCATGCGCTTCGCAGTGGTCGGGACGGGTAACGCACTCAGCTGATCCGGGGTGATCCGCGTGCGGCCCCGGGCCGCGCAGGAGGCCTCGTCCTGCACGGGTAGCCTGTGCGCCCGTGACCTCCACCCTGATCTGGATCGTGGTCGCCCTTGTGGCGATCGGCCTCTACTTGTGCTGGACCGCGGGCCGACTCGACCGGCTGCACGCCCGGATCGATGCCGCGCGTGCCGCCCTCGACGCGCAACTCCTGCGGCGTGCGTCGGTCGCACAGGAACTGGCCACCTCCGGAGTGCTCGATCCGGCCGCCTCGATCGTGCTCTACGAAGCGGCGCACGCGGCCCGGCAGGCCGAGGAGGAGCAGCGGGAGGTCGCCGAGAGCGATCTCAGCCAGGCCCTGCGGGCCGTCTTCGGGGAGGCACAGCAGGTCGAAGCGGTACGCGAGGCCCCCGGCGGTGAGCAGGCCGCCCGCGAACTCGCCCAGGCGGTCCGCCGGGTGCCGATGGCCCGCCGCTTCCACAACGATTCCGTACGCGCCGCCCGCGCCCTGCGCCGCCACCGCAAGGTCCGCTGGTTCCGCCTGGCCGGCCACGCGCCGTTCCCCCTGGCCTTCGAAATGGACGACGAGCCGCCGGCGGCGTTGGTGGATCGGTCGGCGTAATCGGTCGGGGTAAGCGCAGCGGGAGCCGAAAAAACGTGCCACCCGCTCCCCATTGGCCCTTGCTGTGGCCTGGTCCCCTCACGTTTCCTCGGAGTTTGCAGAAACCCTCTTTCACCGAGTGAGGTCAACCCGTGTCGAGCACGCTCTCCAACTCCGCCCAGGCCCCCGAAACCGGCACCGCGCGCGTGAAGCGCGGAATGGCCGAGCAGCTCAAGGGCGGCGTGATCATGGACGTCGTCACGCCTGAGCAGGCGAAGATCGCCGAGGACGCGGGAGCCGTCGCCGTCATGGCTCTGGAGCGGGTCCCGGCAGACATCCGCAAGGACGGCGGCGTGGCCCGCATGTCCGACCCGGACATGATCGAGGGCATCATCGAAGCCGTGTCCATCCCGGTGATGGCCAAGTCGCGGATCGGCCACTTCGTGGAGGCCCAGGTCCTGCAGTCACTCGGCGTCGACTACATCGACGAGTCCGAGGTCCTCACCCCGGCCGACGAGGTCAACCACTCCGACAAGTGGGCCTTCACGACCCCGTTCGTCTGCGGCGCCACCAACCTCGGCGAGGCTCTGCGCCGCATCGCCGAGGGCGCAGCCATGATCCGCTCCAAGGGCGAGGCCGGCACGGGCAACGTCGTCGAGGCGGTCCGCCACCTGCGCCAGATCAAGAACGAGATCGCCCGCCTCAAGGGCTACGACAACAACGAGCTGTACGCCGCCGCCAAGGACCTCCGCGCCCCGTACGAGCTCGTCAAGGAGGTCGCCGAACTCGGCAAGCTCCCGGTGGTGCTGTTCTCGGCCGGCGGTGTGGCCACCCCCGCCGATGCCGCGCTCATGCGCCAGCTCGGCGCCGAGGGCGTCTTCGTCGGCTCCGGCATCTTCAAGTCGGGCGACCCGGCCAAGCGCGCCGCCGCCATCGTGAAGGCCACCACCTTCTACGACGACCCCAAGATCATCGCGGACGCCTCCCGCAACCTGGGCGAGGCCATGGTCGGCATCAACTGCGACACCCTCCCCGAGGCCGAGCGCTACGCGAACCGCGGCTGGTAAGCACCCATGACTGAAGCACCCGTCATAGGAGTCCTGGCCCTCCAGGGCGACGTACGGGAGCACCTCATCGCCCTGGCCGCGGCAGACGCCGCGGCCAGGCCGGTGCGGCGCCCCGAGGAACTCGCCGACGTCGACGGACTGATCATCCCCGGCGGCGAGTCCACCACCATCTCCAAGCTGGCCGTCCTCTTCGGAGTGATGGGGCCCCTCCGCGCGCGCGTGCGGGCCGGAATGCCCGTCTACGGCACCTGCGCCGGCATGATCATGCTCGCCGACAAGATCCTCGATCCGCGCTCGGGCCAGGAGACCATCGGCGGCATCGACATGATCGTGCGCCGCAACGCCTTCGGACGGCAGAATGAATCCTTCGAAGCGGCCGTCGACGTGAAGGGCGTTGAGGGCGATCCTGTAGAGGGCGTTTTCATCCGCGCCCCCTGGGTCGAGTCCGTCGGCGCCGAGGCCGAGGTGCTCGCCGAGCACGAGGGCCACATCGTCGCCGTACGCCAGGGCAATGCGCTCGCCACGTCGTTCCACCCGGAACTGACCGGCGACCACCGCGTGCACGGTCTGTTTGTCGACATGGTGCGCGCGGACCGTACAGCGGAGTCCTTGTAGGATCTCTGGCGTTCGGACAGAGATGGGTTACGCGAAGGAGACAGGCAGATGTCCGGCCACTCTAAATGGGCCACGACGAAGCACAAGAAGGCCGTGATCGACGCCAAGCGCGGCAAGCTCTTCGCGAAGCTGATCAAGAACATCGAGGTCGCGGCGCGCATGGGCGGCGTGGACCTGGACGGCAATCCGACACTGTACGACGCCGTGCAGAAGGCGAAGAAGTCGTCGGTCCCGAACAAGAACATCGACTCCGCGATCAAGCGCGGTGGTGGTCTCGAGGCGGGTGGCGCCGACTACGAGACCATCATGTACGAGGGTTACGGTCCGAACGGTGTCGCGGTGCTCATCGAGTGCCTCACCGACAACCGCAACCGCGCCGCCTCCGACGTACGCGTCGCCATGACCCGTAACGGCGGCTCGATGGCCGACCCGGGCTCTGTCTCGTACCTCTTCAACCGCAAGGGCGTCGTCATCGTCCCCAAGGGCGAACTGTCCGAGGACGACGTCCTGGGTGCCGTACTCGAGGCGGGTGCCGAGGAGGTCAACGACCTGGGCGAGTCCTTCGAGGTGCTCAGCGAGGCCACCGACTTGGTCGCGGTTCGCACCGCTCTCCAGGACGCCGGCATCGACTACGACTCCGCCGAGGCCAACTTCGTCCCGACCATGCAGGTCGAGCTGGACGAGGAGGGCGCCAAGAAGATCTTCAAGCTGATCGACGCCCTGGAGGACAGCGACGACGTGCAGAACGTCTTCGCCAACTTCGACGTGAGCGACGAGGTCATGGAGAAGGCCAGCGCGTAGCGCTGCCGCGAGCGCCGCAGGTTTTGACGGGCTGGTGGGGACATGTCCCCACCAGCCCGTCGCTGTTGTCAGTGGCAGCGGTTAGCCTGGCGATTGTCAAAGATCACCGTCCACGGACCGCGACCGTCAATTGAGGAACCCCGATGGTGATCAGCCAGGTCCGCGAGAGCGGCGGCGGCTCAGCCGCAAAGAGGGGAGGCCCGATGCGGGTACTGGGCGTGGACCCTGGGCTGACCCGATGCGGCATCGGTGTCGTCGAAGGCGTCGCCGGGCGCCCCTTGACGATGCTCGGCGTCGGGGTCGTACGGACGCCCTCGGACGCCGATGTCGGCCACCGTCTCGTCGCCATCGAGCAGGGCATCGAGGAGTGGATCGACGAGCACCGGCCCGAATACGTCGCCGTGGAGCGGGTGTTCAGCCAGCACAACGTACGGACGGTCATGGGCACCGCCCAGGCCAGCGCCGTCGCCATGCTCTGCGCGTCCCGCCGCGGACTGCCCGTCGCCCTGCACACCCCCAGCGAGGTCAAGGCGGCCGTGACCGGCAGCGGGCGGGCCGACAAGGCCCAGGTCGGCGCCATGGTCACGCGGTTGCTCCGGCTCGACGCGCCCCCGAAGCCCGCCGATGCCGCCGACGCCCTCGCGCTCGCCATCTGCCACATCTGGCGCGCCCCGGCCACCAACCGCCTCCAACAGGCCCACGCCAAGGCCCGCGAGGCGCAGGCCCGGGCCCGACAGGCCCGGCAACAGGCTCAGTCACTCGCCCGAAAGGCCCCCCGATGATCGCCTTCGTCAGCGGCCCGGTCGCCGCCCTCGCCCCCGACTCCGCGGTGGTCGAAGTGGGCGGCATCGGCATCTCCGTCCAGTGCACACCGGGCACGCTCTCCGGGCTTCGTATGGGCAAGCAGGCGAAGCTCGCCACGTCTCTCGTCGTACGGGAGGACTCGCTGACCCTGTACGGCTTCGTGGACGACGACGAGCGGCATACCTTCGAACTGCTGCAGACCGCGAGCGGTGTCGGCCCGCGGCTGGCCCAGGCGATGCTCGCCGTGCACAGTCCCGACGCCCTGCGCCGAGCGATCTCCACCGGTGACGAGAAGGCCCTGATGGCTGTCCCGGGCATCGGCAAGAAGGGTGCCCAAAAACTCCTCCTGGAGCTCAAGGACCGCCTCGGCGAACCTCTCGGCACGGGCGGCCCGGCCATCGGTACGGCCGTCTCCGCAGGCTGGCGCGAGCAGTTGCACGCCGCGCTCATCGGACTCGGGTACGCGACGCGGGAGGCCGACGAGGCGGTCTCGGCCGTCGCGCCCCAGGCGGAGGCGTCCGAAGGAGCGCCCCAGGTGGGCCAGTTGCTGAAGTCCGCCCTGCAGACCCTCAACAGAGCGCGCTAGCAGGCGAGTTCCGCGATGAGGCACACACGCCCGTACGAACTACGAGACCGAGGCACACCGTAATGAACTGGGACGACCCGACCGACGAGACCGCTGCCGAGCGGCTCGTCGGTGCGTCCGCCGACCGTGAGGACCAGGCCGTCGAGGCCGCCCTGCGCCCCAAGGACCTGGACGAGTTCATCGGCCAGGAGAAGGTCCGCGAGCAGCTCGACCTCGTCCTGCGGGCGGCACGCGCGCGTGGCGCCACCGCCGACCACGTGCTGCTCTCCGGCGCCCCCGGCCTCGGCAAGACTACCCTCTCGATGATCATCGCCGCCGAGATGGAAGCCCCGATCCGCATCACCAGCGGCCCTGCCATCCAGCACGCCGGCGACCTCGCCGCGATCCTCTCCTCCCTCCAGGAGGGCGAGGTCCTCTTCCTCGACGAGATCCACCGCATGTCACGGCCCGCCGAGGAGATGCTCTACATGGCGATGGAGGACTACCGCGTCGACGTCATCGTCGGCAAGGGCCCCGGCGCCACCGCCATCCCGCTCGAACTGCCGCCCTTCACTCTGGTCGGCGCCACCACGCGCGCGGGCCTGCTGCCGCCCCCGCTGCGCGACCGCTTCGGCTTCACCGCACACATGGAGTTCTACGAGCCCGCCGAACTGGAGCGCGTCATCCACCGCTCCGCGCACCTGCTCGACGTCGAGATCGGTGCCGAGGGAGCCGCCGAGATCGCCGGCCGCTCCCGGGGGACGCCCCGTATCGCCAACCGCCTGCTGCGCCGCGTACGGGACTACGCCCAGGTCAAGGCCGACGGCGTCATCACCCGCGACATCGCCGCGGCGGCCCTTGCCGTGTACGAGGTGGACGACCGAGGCCTCGACCGCCTCGACCGCGCCGTCCTCGAAGCCCTGCTCAAGCTCTTCGGCGGCGGACCGGTCGGCCTGTCCACGCTCGCCGTCGCCGTGGGGGAGGAGCGCGAGACAGTCGAGGAGGTCGCCGAGCCCTTCCTCGTACGCGAGGGACTGCTGGCCCGCACCCCCCGCGGCCGCGTCGCCACACCGGCCGCGTGGGCACATTTCGGCCTCACTCGGCCCGGGCCTTCCGCTGGTGGAAACGGACAACAGGACCTGTTCGGGGCGTGAGGGGGCGTGTACTCGCCGGACCAGGAACCACGGTGCAATGCTGGGCGTTGTTCCTTGAGTGCGGACTCGCTTAGACTCCGCCGATGCCGCCTTTGTCGGCGGCGTACATATACCCCCATCCATCAGGCCGCTCAGCATCGCGGTCGAATGAAGGAAGTTCCGACCCGTGAGTCTCGTGACCCTCCTCCCGTTCATCGTGCTCATCGGGGCCATGTTCCTGATGACCCGGTCGGCCAAGAAGAAGCAGCAAGCCGCTGCGCAGATGCGCAACGACATGCAGCCAGGCTCCGGCGTCCGCACGATCGGCGGCATGTACGCGACGGTGAAGGAGGTCAACGAGGACACGGTCCTCCTTGACGCAGGCCCGGGCGTCGACCTGCTCTTCGCCAAGAACGCCATCGGTGCCGTCCTCAGCGACGACGAGTACAACCGCATCGTCCACGGCATCGAGCACGACCTGAAGACCGACGAAGCCGTCGTCCCGGACGACGCCTCCTCCCTCACCGAGACCGACGAGCCCGCCGACTCTTCCGACGACCAGCCCATCGACCTCGGCAAGAAGGAAGCGGCCGACGAGACCGCCGACGAGGAGCCGAAAAAGGCCGATGACGCAGAGCTGAAGAAGTCCGACGGCGAGTCCGACGCGAAGTAATCATGACCGGGGACCGCGGAGTGCGCCGCTCGCGCACCGCGGTCCCCGGATCATGTTGTTTCGCGCGGAATCTCGACACCATTTATTGGCCGTCCGCGCAGGTGCCCCGTCGCCGGGCGGACAACGAGGGAGAACGAGAAGGTGGCAGCACCTAAGAAGGGCCGAAAGCAGAGCGCCCAGGGGAGGCCGGGTCGCACTCTGGCCCTGATGCTGATCGCGATCGTGGCGCTCACCGGTGGCATGTTCGCCTCCGGGCACACGACGCCGCGCCTCGGTATCGACCTCGCCGGCGGCACGAGCATCACGCTCGAGGCGCAGAACGAGCCCGGTCAGAAGAACGCGATCAACCCGACCAACATGAAGACCGCGGTCGGCATCATGGAGCGTCGCGTCAACGGCCTGGGTGTCTCCGAGGCGGAGGTCCAGACCCAGGGCGACAAGAACATCATCGTCAACATCCCCAAGGGCACGAACTCGGCGCAGGCCCGGGAGCAGGTCGGTACCACCGCCAAGCTCTACTTCCGCCCGGTTCTGACCGGAGCGCCGTCCGGTAGTGCGGCGGACCCCGGCACTTCCCCATCACCCAGCCCTTCCGGGAACTCCGCGTCACCTTCTGCCTCCGGGAAGTCTCAGTCGCCGACTCCCTCCGCCACTGCCACCACCCAGGGCCGCGCGGTGACGGAAGGCCTCGCCGCGAAGGATGACGCGAAGAAGGCGACCCCGACGCCCTCCACGACGCCCAGCGGCAGCGCCTCCCCGCCGGCCGACCCCTCCGGCGAGGCCGCTGCCGCCGACGTACAGAAGCAGCTGGACGCGCTGGACTGTTCCACGGCGAAGGGCCGTGCGGCGGCGAGCGAGAAGGCCAGCCAGGCCGAGAACTCCGAAACCATCGTCGCCTGTGATCCGGAGTCCCAGTACAAGTACGCGCTCGGCCCGGTCGCCGTGAACGGTGAGCGGGTCGAGGACGCCAGTGCCGTGTTCGCGACGACGACCGGCGAGGGCTGGATCGTCCAGATGGAGTTCGACAAGACCGGTTCGGACCAGTTCGCCGACGTCACCGGCAGGCTCGTCGGCCAGGCACCGCCGCAGAACCAGTTCGCCATCGTGCTCGATGGCGAGATCGTCTCGGCTCCGTCGGTCAACTCGGCGATCACCGGTGGTCAGGCCCAGATCTCCGGAGGCTTCACCCAGCAGTCCGCCGAGGACCTGGCGAACGTCCTGTCCTACGGCGCTCTCCCGCTCACCTTCAAGGAGGCGAGCGTCACCACGGTCGATGCCGCGCTCGGTGGCGAGCAACTGGAGGCCGGTCTGATCGCCGGTGCCATCGGCCTCGCCCTGGTCATCATCTACCTGCTGCTCTATTACCGCGGTCTGTCGCTGATCGCCATCGCCTCACTGCTGGTCTCGGCGGTCATGACGTACGTGATCATGTCGCTGCTCGGTCCGACCATCGGCTTCGCGCTGAACCTGCCGGCGGTCTGCGGTGCGATCGTCGCGATCGGCATCACAGCGGACTCGTTCATCGTGTTCTTCGAACGCATCCGTGACGAGGTCCGTGAGGGCAGAACGCTGCGGCCCGCAGTCGAACGGGGCTGGCCCCGCGCCCGGCGCACCATCCTGGTCTCCGACTTCGTGTCGTTCCTCGCCGCCGCGGTGCTCTTCATCGTCACCGTCGGCAAGGTCCAGGGCTTCGCGTTCACCCTGGGTCTGACCACCGTCCTGGACGTGGTCGTGGTCTTCTTCTTCACCAAGCCGCTGATGACGATCCTCGCCCGCAAGAAGTTCTTCGCGAGCGGCCACAGCTGGTCCGGCCTGGACCCGAAGCGCCTCGGCGCCAAGCCACCGCTGCGCCGCTCCCGCCGCGTATCCGCTCCCGTCGACCCGAAGGAGGCGTGAGATGTCGAAGCTCGGCAACCTCGGCGCCCGTCTCTACCGCGGTGAGGTCGGCTACGACTTCGTCGGCAAGCGCAAGCTCTGGTACGGCGTCTCGATCCTGATCACCATCACGGCCATCGTCGGCCTGGCGGTACGCGGCCTGAACATGGGCATCGAGTTCGAGGGCGGCGCCGTCTTCACCACCCCGAAGACCAGCGTTTCGGCATCCCAGGCGGAGGAGTACGCGGAGGAGGCAGCCGGCCACGACGCGATCGTGCAGGGCCTCGGCACGGGCGGGCTGCGTATCCAGGTCGCCGGTGTGGACACGGACAGGTCCGACCAGATCAAGTCGGAGATCGCCCAGGACATGAACCTGGACCCGGAGAGGATCAGCGCCGAACTCGTCGGACCCAGCTGGGGTGACCAGATCGCCAACAAGGCCTGGCAGGGCCTGGGGATCTTCCTGGTCCTGGTGGTGATCTATCTGGCGATCGCCTTCGAGTGGCGCATGGCGCTCGCGGCATTCGTCGCCCTCATCCATGACATCACCATCACGGTCGGCATCTACGCCCTCGTCGGCTTCGAAGTCACACCAGGCACCGTGATCGGTCTGCTGACGATCCTGGGTTATTCGCTGTACGACACAGTCGTCGTCTTCGACAGCCTCAAGGAACAGACGAAGGACCTCACCAAACAGACCCGCTGGACCTACAGCGAGGTCGCCAACCGCTCGATCAACAGCACCCTGGTGCGCTCCATCAACACCACGGTGGTCGCCCTGCTCCCGGTCGCCGGACTGCTGTTCATCGGTGGCGGCGTGCTCGGCGCGGGCATGCTCAACGACATCTCGCTGTCGCTGTTCGTGGGCCTCGCGGCCGGTGCGTACTCCTCGATCTTCATCGCCACGCCGCTCGTCGCCGACCTCAAGGAGCGCGAGCCGCAGATGAAGGCCCTCAAGAAGCGCGTACTTGCCAAGCGCGCCTCGGCCGCCTCGCAGAGCGAGTCCCCGGAGACCCCGGCCGTCGACGAGCCGTATGACGAGGAGCCGGAGGAAGCGGCACCCGCGGTCGTCGGGCCGCCGCGCAGCCAGCGTTCCCAGCCGTCGTCCCGCAACCGGGGCCGCGGCCGACCTTCCGGGAAGCGCCGATGACCGAGCTGACAGACATCTCGACGTTGCTCCTCAGCCGTATCCGAGACGTGGCCGACTACCCGGAGCCGGGCGTGATGTTCAAGGACATCACCCCGCTCCTGGCCGACCCGGCGGCGTTCACGGCACTCACCGACGCGCTCGCCGAGATCAGCGTCCGCAGCGGCGCCACGAAGGTCGTCGGCCTGGAGGCCCGTGGCTTCATCCTCGGCGCCCCCGTCGCGGTCCGCGCCGGGCTCGGCTTCATCCCCGTCCGCAAGGCCGGCAAGCTCCCCGGGGCGACGCTCAGCCAGGCGTACGAGCTGGAGTACGGCTCGGCCGAGATCGAGGTGCACGCCGAGGACCTGGCCGCGGGCGACCGTGTCATGGTCGTCGACGACGTCCTCGCCACCGGCGGCACCGCCGAGGCCTCGCTCCAGCTGATCCGCCGGGCCGGCGCCGAGGTGGCCGGCGTGGCCGTCCTCATGGAGCTCGGCTTCCTCGGCGGCCGGGGCAGGCTGGAACCGGCCCTCGCGGGCGCCCCGTTGGAGGCGCTCCTCACGGTCTGAGCGAGGGTCTGAGCGACGCCTGAGCACCCTGAGGCAAGGCGTACGCAAGGCCTGGGACACCTGTAGGACACCGCGGAGGCGGGCCCGGAGGAATCCGGTGCCCGCCTCCCGCGTTTCTCCTGTACAAGGCTGTCTCACCGGGCGAAGGCGAGTCCGGAGCCCGGGATCGCTACCATGGGATCTCCGGAGCCTGACCGGGGACCCGGATCGCGCACGAGGAGCCCTCTTGGCAGACGAGGCCCAGCCACTGACTCCCAGGGCTGAACACCTGGGGGCACCCCCAGCCGCCAAGCCCGACTCGATGACGGGCACCGCGGCCGCGCCCGCGAAGAACGCGAACAGCGACACCGGCGGGCCGGTCGCGCATGCCCAGCCCGCCTCCGGCGGCAAAGCGGCCGAGCAGTCGCGCGCCCAGTCGGCTCCTCCCGAGCGTGAGCGGCCCAAGCCCGCACCCGCACCCTCATCCACGCCCTCGACGGCTCCCGCGGTTCGCCCCGCGCCCGGCCAGCCCGCCCGCTCCGGCGGCTCCTCCAACCGCGTACGCGCCCGTCTGGCCCGCCTCGGCGTCCAGCGCTCCAACCCGTACAACCCTGTCCTGGAGCCCCTGCTGCGGATAGTGCGCAGCAACGACCCGAAGATCGAGACCTCCACGCTGCGCCAGGTCGAGAAGGCCTACCAGGTCGCCGAGCGCTGGCACCGCGGCCAGAAACGCAAGAGCGGCGACCCGTACATCACGCACCCGCTCGCCGTCACCACCATCCTCGCCGAGCTCGGCATGGACCCGGCCACGCTGATGGCAGGCCTGCTGCACGACACCGTCGAGGACACCGAATACGGGCTCGAGCAGCTCCGCCGCGACTTCGGCGACCAGGTCGCTCTACTCGTCGACGGCGTCACGAAGTTGGACAAGGTCAAATTCGGTGAGGCGGCCCAGGCCGAGACCGTACGCAAGATGGTCGTCGCCATGGCCAAGGACCCCCGCGTCCTGGTCATCAAGCTCGCCGACCGCCTGCACAACATGCGCACCATGCGCTACCTCAAGCGCGAGAAGCAGGAGAAGAAGGCGCGCGAGACCCTCGAGATCTACGCGCCGCTCGCCCACCGCCTGGGCATGAACACCATCAAATGGGAGCTGGAGGACCTCGCCTTCGCGATCCTCTACCCCAAGATGTACGACGAGATCGTCCGCCTCGTCGCCGAGCGCGCCCCCAAGCGCGACGAGTACCTCGCCATAGTGACCGACGAGGTCCAGTCCGACCTGCGCGCCGCCCGCATCAAGGCGACCGTCACCGGGCGCCCGAAGCACTACTACAGCGTCTACCAGAAGATGATCGTCCGCGGCCGTGACTTCGCGGAGATCTACGACCTGGTGGGCATCCGCGTCCTCGTCGACACAGTGAGGGACTGTTACGCCGCCCTCGGCACCGTGCACGCGCGATGGAACCCGGTCCCCGGCCGGTTCAAGGACTACATCGCGATGCCCAAGTTCAACATGTACCAGTCGCTGCACACGACGGTCATCGGCCCCAACGGCAAGCCGGTCGAGCTCCAGATCCGTACGTTCGACATGCACCGCCGCGCCGAGTACGGCATCGCCGCGCACTGGAAGTACAAGCAGGATCCCTCCGCCGGCGCCTCCAAGGTGCGCACGGACGCGCCGAAGGGCCTGGGCAAGGACAAGGACGCCGTCAACGACATGGCGTGGCTGCGCCAGTTGCTCGACTGGCAGAAGGAGACCGAGGACCCCAGCGAGTTCCTGGAGTCCCTGCGTTTCGACCTGTCCCGCAACGAGGTCTTCGT
Source organism: Streptomyces pseudoechinosporeus (assembly GCF_054783935.1). Taxonomy (NCBI): domain Bacteria; kingdom Bacillati; phylum Actinomycetota; class Actinomycetes; order Kitasatosporales; family Streptomycetaceae; genus Streptomyces; species Streptomyces pseudoechinosporeus. The sequence continues at coordinate 147,718 of NZ_BAAGPS010000001.1, read as the reverse complement.
CTTCACGCCCAAGGGCGACGTCATAGCGCTTCCGGCGGGCGCGACTCCGGTGGACTTCGCGTACGCGGTCCACACGGAGGTCGGTCACCGGACCATCGGGGCGCGGGTCAACGGCCGCCTCGTACCGCTCGAATCGACTCTGGACAACGGCGACTTGGTGGAGGTCTTCACCTCCAAGGCGGCTGGCGCGGGACCCTCCCGCGACTGGCTCGGCTTCGTGAAGTCACCGCGGGCCCGCAACAAGATCCGCGCCTGGTTCTCCAAGGAACGCCGCGACGAGGCCATCGAGCACGGCAAGGACGCCATCGTCCGCGCCATGCGCAAGCAGAACCTCCCGATCCAGCGCATCCTCACCGGCGACTCCCTGGTCACGCTCGCCCACGAGATGCGCTACCCCGACATCTCCGCTCTGTACGCGGCGATCGGCGAGAGCCATGTGTCCGCGCAGAACGTCGTGCAGAAGCTCGTCCAGGCGCTCGGCGGCGAGGAGGCCGCCACCGAGGAGATCGACGAGAGTGTGCCGCCCACGCGCGGGCGCAGCCGCAAACGCCGCTCCAGCGCCGACCCGGGCGTCGTGGTCAAGGGCGTCGACGATGTGTGGGTCAAGCTGGCCCGATGTTGTACGCCCGTCCCCGGCGACCCCATCATGGGCTTCGTCACGCGCGGCAGTGGTGTATCGGTTCACCGCACCGACTGCGTCAACGTCGACTCCCTGTCCCGCGAGCCCGAGCGCATCCTCGAGGTCGAGTGGGCGCCCACCCAGTCCTCGGTCTTCCTGGTCGCCATCCAGGTCGAGGCCCTCGACCGCTCACGCCTCCTCTCGGACGTCACACGCGTCCTCTCGGACCAGCACGTCAACATCCTTTCCGCGGCCGTCCAGACCTCCCGCGACCGCGTCGCCACCTCCCGCTTCACCTTCGAGATGGGCGACCCCAAGCACCTGGGGCATGTCCTGAAGGCGGTCAGGGGAGTCGAGGGCGTGTACGACGTGTACCGGGTGACGTCGGCGCGCAGGCCGTAACGACTGCTGCGCCGCTACTACGTAGAAGGGGCTTCCGTACGCAACGTACGGAAGCCCCTTCTACGTAGTAGCGGGAAAACTCAGCCGCCGAACTCCTGCAGCCCCTTCAACGCCTGGTCCAGCAGCGCCTGACGCCCATCGAGCTCCCTCTGGAGCTTGTCGGCCTTGGCGTTGTTGCCCGCGGCGCGTGCCGCTTCGATCTGGCCCTGGAGCTTGTCCACGGCGGCCTGGAGCTGACCGGTCAGACCCTCGGCACGCGCGCGTGCCTCCGGGTTCGTCCGGCGCCACTCCGCCTCCTCGGACTCCTGGATGGCCCGCTCGACCGCGTGCATCCGGCCCTCGACCTTCGGGCGGGCGTCGCGCGGCACATGGCCGATGGCCTCCCAGCGCTCGTTGATGGCACGGAAAGCGGCGCGGGCCGCCTTCAGATCCGTCACCGGGAGGATCTTCTCGGCCTCCTGGGCCAGCTCCTCCTTGAGCTTGAGGTTCTCGGCCTGCTCCGCGTCCCGCTCGGCGAAGACCGAGCTGCGGGCCGCGAAGAAGATGTCCTGGGCGCCGCGGAAGCGGTTCCACAGGTCGTCCTCGTGCTCGCGCTGGGCGCGGCCCGCCGCCTTCCACTCGGACATCAGCTCGCGGTAGCGCGCGGCCGTCGGACCCCAGTCGGTCGACCCCGAAAGGGCCTCGGCCTCGGCGACCAGCCGCTCCTTGGTCTTACGGGCCTCCTCGCGCTGCGCGTCCAGCTGCGCGAAGTGCGCCTTGCGACGCTTGGAGAACGCCGAGCGGGCGTGCGAGAAGCGGTGCCACAGCTCGTCGTCCGACTTGCGGTCGAGCCGCGGCAGCCCCTTCCAGGTGTCCACCAGGGCCCGCAGCCGCTCACCGGCCGCCCGCCACTGGTCGGACTGCGCCAGCTGCTCCGCCTCGGTGACCAGGGCCTCCTTGGCGTGCCGCGCCTCGTCGGACTGCTTCGCCCGCTGGGCCTTGCGCTCCTCGCGGCGCGCCTCGACCGTCTTGACCAGCTTGTCCAGCCGGGTCCGCAGCGCGTCCAGGTCACCGACCGCGTGATGGGCGTCGACCTGCTCCCGGATATGGTCGATGGCCACCATGGCGTCCTTCGCCGACAGGTCGGTGGTCTTCACTCGTCGCTCGAGGAGGCCGATCTCCACAACCAGGCCCTCGTACTTGCGCTCGAAGTAGGCCAGTGCCTCGTCAGGAGAGCCGGCCTGCCAGGAACCGACGACCTGCTCGCCATCGGCCGTACGCACGTACACGGTGCCCGTCTCGTCGACGCGGCCCCACGGGTCGCTGCTCACAGCGCCTCCTCCACATGATGCCTGCGTAGGGCTGCGGTACCCCCGGCATCGTCCACAGTTTCGTCACGGCCAACATAGGCGACCGGCGGGGCGGCTGTCCGCATACCGCGCGACCGAAATTCGGCACCTGGCGATCAGGATTTCGTCACGGTCGCCTTGTTGATCACGACCGTCGCATTCGGCGCCGTGTTGCCGGTCGTGGGGTCGACGGGCTGGGCGCCGGCGTCCGAGATCTTCTTCAGAACCTCCATGCCTTCCTTGGAGATCGTTCCGAACGGCGTGTAGTCGGGCGGCAGCTGACTGTCCTGGTACACGAGGAAGAACTGGCTGCCACCGGTGTCGCGGCCCTCCTTCGTCTGCGCGTTGTACTGGTTGGCCATGGCCACCGTGCCCGCCGGATACACGTTCCCCTTCAGGCGCTCGTCCTTCAGGTTCTCGTCCGGAATGGTGTAACCGGGACCGCCCGTGCCGTCGCCCTTGGGGTCGCCACACTGGAGCACGTAGATGCCCTCGGGAACGAGCCGATGGCACTTGGTGTGGTCCAGATAGCCCTTGCCCACCAGGAAGTTGAACGAGTTCACCGTACGCGGGGCCTTCGAGGCCGGCATCTCGATGTCCATCGTGCCGCAGGTCGTCTGCAGCTTCATCGTGTAGTCCGCCGATTTGTCGATGGTCATAGCCGGCTCCTTCTTGTAGCTGAGCGGCTTGACCTTGCCCGCGGCGGGCTTCTCGCAGGGGTCCGGCGCCTTGCTGGGGGAGGCGCTCGGGGTCACCTCCGCATTCGCGTTGTCCTTCGTGTCGTCGCCCTTGAGGGCATCGGTCGTCGTCGCCACCACGACCAGCACCAGGATCACGCTGAGGGCCGACGCGATCGAGGCGTTGCGGACACGTGCCTTGCGCCGCGCGGCCGTACGCCGCTGCTGCTGCCGCAAGAACTTCTCCCGGGCGAGCTGACGCCGCCGCTGTTCCTGGCTGACCACCGGGTTCTCTCCTCATGCGTCTCGTACGTCAGGTGGGACGCGTGCGTCTTGTGAGCCGACCGCCTGCGTGTGCCCCGTACCGTATATGGGTTCGCTGTGGTTCCGGCAGCGCCGGTAGGCTCTGGCCCACAGCCAACCGCCCCTGTACGACATACCGAAGGACGATCGTGCTCATTGCCGGGTTCCCCGCCGGGGCCTGGGGCACCAACTGTTACCTGGTCGCCCCCGCCGCAGGCGAGGAGTGCGTGATCATCGACCCGGGCCACGAGGCCGCCGAGGGAGTCGAGGAAACGCTGAAGAAGCATCGGCTCAAGCCTGTCGCCGTCGTCCTCACACACGGCCACATCGACCACGTGGCCTCGGTCGTCCCGGTGTGCGGCGCGCACGGCGTACCGGCGTGGATCCACCCTGAGGACCGGTACATGATGACGGACCCGTCGATGGGTCTCGGCCGTTCCATCGGTATGCCGCTCATGGGCGAGCTGACCGTGGGGGAGCCGGACGACGTCAAGGAGCTGACCGACGGCGCGAAGCTGGAGCTGGCCGGTCTGGAGCTGTCCGTCGCGCATGCGCCGGGCCATACGAAGGGGTCGGTGACCTTCCGGATGCCCGAGAGCGCGGACATTCCGTCCGTCTTCTTCTCCGGGGATCTGCTGTTCGCCGGCTCCATCGGACGCACCGACCTGCCCGGCGGTGACATGGCCGAGATGCTCGACTCGCTGGCCCGCGTGTGCCTGCCGCTCGACGACTCGACCGTGGTGCTGTCCGGCCACGGCCCCCAGACGACCATCGGCCAGGAGCGCGCCACCAATCCGTATCTGCGGCAGGTGGCGGCCGACCTGGCAGCGGACCCCACATCCGCTCCTCGACGAGGAATGTGACAAGAGACTTCCGTGAGCACCTTCAAGGCCCCCAAGGGCACCTACGACCTGATTCCGCCGGACAGCGCGACGTACCTCGCCGTGCGCGAGGCGATCGCCGCGCCGCTGCGGAACTCCGGGTACGGCTACATCGAGACGCCCGGCTTCGAGAGCATCGAGTTGTTCGCGCGCGGGGTCGGTGAGTCCACCGACATCGTGACCAAGGAGATGTACGCCTTCGAGACCAAGGGAGGCGACAAGCTCGCGCTGCGCCCCGAGGGCACGGCCTCCGTGCTGCGCGCCGCCCTCGAGGCCAACCTCCACAAGCTGGGCAATCTGCCGGTCAAGCTCTGGTACTCGGGCTCGTACTACCGCTACGAGCGCCCCCAGAAGGGCCGTTACCGCCACTTCTCCCAGGTGGGCGCCGAGGCGATCGGGGCCGAAGACCCGGCGCTCGACGCCGAGTTGATCATCCTGGCGGACCAGGCGTACCGCTCGCTCGGCCTGCGCAACTTCCGGATCCTGCTCAACTCACTGGGCGACAAGGAGTGCCGGCCCGTCTACCGCGGGGCCCTGCAGGACTTCCTGCGCGGCCTGAACCTCGACGAGGACACCCTCCGTCGTGCCGAGATCAACCCCCTACGCGTACTCGACGACAAGCGCGACGACGTCCAGAAGCAGCTCGTGGGCGCGCCGTTGCTGCGCGACTACCTGTGCGATGCGTGCAAGGCGTACCACGAGGAAGTGCGTGAGCTGATCACGGCTGCCGGTGTCTCCTTCGAGGACGATCCGAAGCTGGTGCGCGGCTTGGACTACTACACGCGGACCACCTTCGAGTTCGTGCACGACGGTCTGGGCTCGCAGTCCGCGGTGGGCGGCGGCGGCCGCTACGACGGCCTCTCCGAGATGATCGGCGGGCCCGCGCTGCCGTCGGTCGGCTGGGCGTTGGGCGTCGACCGTACGGTCCTTGCCCTGGAGGCAGAGGGTGTCGAGCTCCAACTGCCCGCGTCCACCAGTGTGTTCGCGGTACCGCTCGGCGAGGAGGCTCGGCGGATGCTCTTCGGGGTGGTCACCGAGTTGCGCAAGGTCGGGGTCGCGGCGGACTTCTCGTACGGCGTGAAGGGCCTCAAGGGGGCGATGAAGAGCGCGAACCGGAGTGGGGCGCGGTACACCGTCGTCGCCGGCGAGCGCGACCTCTCCGAGGGCGTCGTCCAGCTCAAGGACATGGAGTCCGGGGAACAGGAGGCCGTCGGGGTGAACGAGATCGTGGCGGAACTGGAGGCGCGGCTGGGCTGAGGCCCGGCCGCCCGCCTTCTGCCGCGTGCCGTCAACCTGCCGCGCGCACCGTCAACTCGGCGTACGCGGATTCGTCCTGCCATTTCTGTGCTGTCACGCGACCGAACGTCCCGCAGAAGCGAACGTTCCGGGACGGCCGTGCGTACCTCCTTATGTCCAGCGAACGGTGGATACGCGCGCGCGTGCGGCACAATGACCGTGCCCGTCGACCCCCCTCAAGCTACGGAAACGGCGTGATGAGCAAGACGACAGTCAGGGAAGGCGTCTCCGTCGACCAGGCACGTGCCGAGGGCCCGCCACGCTCGGTGGGCGGGAGCCGCGCCCTGGCCCTCCTGCTGGTGATCACGGGCGCGGCCGGGTTGCTGGCCTCCTGGGTCATCACGATCGACAAGTTCAAGCTCCTGGAGGACCCGAACTTCACCCCGGGCTGCAGCCTGAACCCGGTCGTCTCCTGCGGCAACATCATGAAGAGCGACCAGGCCTCGGCCTTCGGGTTCCCCAACCCGATGCTGGGCCTGGTCACTTACGCCATCGTGATCGGCGTCGGCATGAGCCTGCTGGGCCGGGCCACGTTCCCGCGCTGGTACTGGCTGACCTTCAACGCGGGCACCCTCTTCGGTGTCGGCTTCTGCACCTGGCTCATGTACCAGTCGCTTTACAACATCAACTCCCTGTGCCTGTGGTGCTGCCTCGCCTGGGTCGCCACGATCGTCATGTTCTGGACCGTGACCGCGTTCAACATCCGGCACGGGTTCCTGCCCGCGCCCGGCTGGCTGAAGGGCTTCCTCGGCGAGTTCGCCTGGGTGCTGCCCGTGCTGCACATCGGGATCATCGGCATGCTGATCCTGACCCGCTGGTGGGACTTCTGGACCAGCTGACCGGACCAGTTGAACGGACCAGTTGAACGGACCGGCTGACCGGACCAGATGTCCGGATCGTTGAACGGACCGGCTGACCGAGCCCGGGCGTTGTCAGTGGCGTGACATAGGGTTTTCCCCGTGGAGCCCGACCTGTTCACCGCCGCAGCAGAAGAACGCCAGGAGAAGGATCCGTCCAGCAGCCCCCTGGCGGTACGGATGCGCCCGCGCACCCTGGACGAAGTCGTGGGCCAGCAGCACTTGTTGAAGCCCGGCTCGCCCCTGCGCAGACTGGTCGGCGAGGGCGCCTCCGGTCCCGCCGGACCCTCCTCCGTGATCCTCTGGGGCCCGCCCGGCACCGGCAAGACGACCCTCGCGTACGTCGTCTCCAAGGCCACCAACAAGCGCTTCGTGGAGCTCTCCGCGATCACCGCCGGCGTCAAGGAAGTGCGCGCGGTCATCGAGGGTGCCCGCCGCGCCACCGGAGGCTACGGCAAGGAGACCGTCCTCTTTCTGGACGAGATCCACCGCTTCAGCAAGGCCCAGCAGGACTCCCTGCTCCCGGCCGTCGAGAACCGCTGGGTGACCCTGATCGCCGCGACCACCGAGAACCCGTACTTCTCGGTGATCTCCCCGCTCCTCTCCCGCTCCCTGCTCCTCACCCTCGAACCGCTCACGGACGACGACCTGCGCGGTCTCATCAAGCGCGCGCTGACCGACGAGCGCGGCCTGAAGGACGCCGTCACACTCCCCGAGGACACCGAGGAGCATCTGCTGCGGATCGCCGGGGGTGACGCCCGCCGCGCGCTGACCGCCCTGGAGGCCGCGGTCGGCTCCGCGCTCGACAAGGGCGAGACGGAAGTGACCCTTCAGACCCTGGAGGAGACCGTCGACCGCGCCGCCGTGAAGTACGACCGCGACGGCGACCAGCACTACGACGTGGCGAGCGCCCTGATCAAGTCCATCCGCGGCTCGGACGTGGACGCCGCGCTGCACTACTTGGCCCGCATGATCGAGGCCGGCGAGGACCCTCGCTTCATCGCCCGCCGCCTGATGATCTCCGCCAGCGAGGACGTCGGCCTCGCCGACCCGAACGCGCTGCCCATAGCCGTCGCCGCCGCCCAGGCCGTCGCCATGATCGGCTTCCCCGAGGCCGCACTCACGCTCAGCCACGCCACCATCGCCCTCGCGCTGGCTCCCAAGTCGAACGCCGCGACGATGGCGATAGGCGCCGCCATGGAGGACGTACGAAAAGGCCATGCGGGCCCCGTGCCGCCACACCTGCGCGACGGGCACTACAAGGGCGCGGCCAAGCTCGGGCACGCGCAGGGGTACGTGTATCCGCACGACCTGCCCGAGGGGATCGCCCCCCAGCAGTACGCCCCGGACGCGCTCAAGGACCGGGAGTACTACACGCCCACCCGGCACGGTGCCGAGGCGCGCTACGCGGACGCGGTGGAGTGGACCAGGAAGCACCTCGGGCGGAAGCAGTCCTGAGCCCCCTGTAGACTCTTCTGCAGCGCTGCGTCCCGTGTCCGGCTCCGGTCGGCACCACCAGAACGGGACATCCAGCCGGAACCTCTTCGCCGAAAGGCAGGGGGATCCAGGAGCGTCGCGCACCGTCGAACGGTGTCGCGGGCAGCCCACCACCACCCGGTATCCCGGAGCGGTCGGTGGGCCACTCGCGTGCTGCACGTATGTGCCCAGACCAGGGAGCGGCTGCCCAGCAGGTCCGTCAAGGGCCCGCAGGGTTTCCCAGGCTGCGGATGCGACCTCCCCTAACCCTGGTGAAGCCGTATTCGCATCAGAAACACGAGGTGTTTGGTTCATGGCGAACCAGTCCCGCCCCAAGGTCAAGAAGTCGCGTGCCCTCGGTATCGCGCTGACCCCGAAGGCCGTCAAGTACTTCGAGGCCCGCCCCTACCCGCCGGGCGAGCACGGCCGCGGCCGCAAGCAGAACTCGGACTACAAGGTCCGTCTGCTCGAGAAGCAGCGCCTGCGCGCGCAGTACGACGTGTCCGAGCGCCAGCTCGTCCGCGCCTACGAGCGTGCCGCCAAGACGCAGGGCAAGACCGGTGAGGCCCTGGTCATCGAGCTCGAGCGCCGTCTCGACGCGCTGGTCCTGCGTTCGGGCATCGCCCGCACGATCTACCAGGCCCGCCAGATGGTCACCCACGGCCACATCGAGGTCAACGGTCACAAGGTCGACAAGCCGTCCTTCCGCGTCAAGCCCGACGACGTCGTGATGGTCCGCGAGCGCAGCCGCCAGAAGCCGCTGTTCGAGGTGGCCCGCGAGGGTGGCTTCGCCCCCGACGGCGAGACCCCGCGCTACCTCCAGGTGAACCTCCGTGCCCTGGCCTTCCGCCTGGACCGCGAGCCGAACCGCAAGGAGATCCCGGTGATCTGCGACGAGCAGCTCGTCGTCGAGTACTACGCCCGCTGATCACTTCCCAGCGGATGTAGCACCCACCACCTGTGCATCGGCCCGCTGTCTCCCCGTCCCTCCCGGCGGGCGAGGCGGCGGGCTTTCGCACATCCGCCGACGGCCGGGCCGTAATCCGGTACGGAGCGGGATCCCCGGCGCGATAGGCTCGGGAGACGAATTTTTCGATGTTCAGGCACGGAATCCAGGGAGCGGGTGCGCAGTGTCCGGTGGAGAGGTGGCCGGGATCCTGGTGGCCGTCTTCTGGGCGATCCTGGTCTCCTTCCTCGCGGTGGCGCTCGGGAGGCTGGCCCAGACGCTCAGGGCGACCACCAAGCTCGTCGCGGACGTGACCGACCAGGCCGTCCCGCTCCTGGCAGACGCCTCCGCCGCGGTGCGCTCCGCGCAGACCCAGATCGACCGGGTCGACGCCATCGCCTCCGACGTCCAGGAGGTCACGTCGAACGCGTCGGCGCTCTCCACGACCGTCGCCTCCACCTTCGGCGGCCCGCTGGTGAAGGTCGCGGCCTTCGGCTACGGCGTACGCAGGGCCATCGGCGGCCGACGTGAGGACGCGCCCGCCAAGCCGGAGCGCCGTACCGTGATCGTGGGCCGCACCGTCTCGTCCGCGCGACGGGAGAAGCGGAACAGCCGGAGCAACCGGGACAAGAAGGACTGACGCAGCGATGTTCCGCCGTACGTTCTGGTTCACCGCCGGCGCAGCCGCCGGGGTCTGGGCCACCACCAAGGTCAACCGCAAGCTCAAGCAGCTGACGCCCGAGAGCCTCGCGAACCAGGCCGCGGGCAAGGCCATCGAAGCGGGCCACCGCCTCAAGGACTTCGCGCTCGACGTCCGCGACGGCATGGCCCAGCGCGAGGCCGAACTCGACGAGGCCCTAGGGCTGAACGCGAACCTCGAGCTTCCCTCCCCGCGGCACGTCGCCGCCCTGGAGGACAGCAACCACCCGAAGTACAGCAAGAACCCGACGTACGTCGAGCGGTCGACGTACTCGTACAACCGGAATGAGGACCACTGATGGAGTCGGCTGAGATTCGCCGCCGCTGGCTGAGCTTCTTCGAGGAGCGCGGGCACACCGTCGTCCCTTCGGCGTCGCTCATCGCGGACGACCCGACTCTGCTCCTGGTCAACGCGGGCATGGTGCCCTTCAAGCCGTACTTCCTGGGCGAGACCGCACCGCCGTACGCCCGCGCCACCAGCGTGCAGAAGTGCGTCCGCACCCCCGACATCGAAGAAGTCGGCAAGACCACCCGCCACGGCACCTTCTTCCAGATGTGCGGCAACTTCTCCTTCGGCGACTACTTCAAGGAAGGCGCCATCAAGTACGCCTGGGAGCTGCTCACTTCGCCCCAGGACAAGGGCGGTTACGGCCTGGATCCGGAGAAGCTCTGGATCACCGTCTACAAGGAGGACGACGAGGCCGAGCGCATCTGGCGCGACGTCATCGGCGTGCCCTCCGAGCGTATCCAACGTCTGGGCATGGGCCCCAACTTCTGGTCCATGGGCGTCCCGGGCCCGTGCGGACCGTGTTCCGAGATCAACTACGACCGCGGCCCGGAGTTCGGCGAAGAGGGCGGCCCGGCTGTCAACGACGAGCGGTACGTGGAGCTCTGGAACCTGGTCTTCATGCAGTACGAGCGCGGCGAGGGCTCCGGCAAGGAGGACTTCCCGATCCTCGGTGACCTGCCCGCCAAGAGCATCGACACCGGCCTCGGCCTGGAACGGCTCGCCATGATTCTGCAGGGCGTGCAGAACATGTACGAGATCGACACCTCCATGGCCGTCATCGACAAGGCCACCGAGCTGACCGGCGTCCGCTACGGCGACGCCCACGACTCCGACGTCTCCCTGCGCGTGGTCACCGACCACATGCGTACGTCCGTGATGCTCATCGGCGACGGCGTCACCCCCGGCAACGAGGGCCGCGGCTACGTCCTGCGCCGCATCATGCGCCGCGCCATCCGCAACATGCGCCTGCTCGGCGCCACCGGGCCGGTCGTCCAGGACCTGATCGACGTCGTCATCGAGATGATGGGCCAGCAGTACCCCGAGCTCATCACCGACCGTCGGCGCATCGAGACGGTCGCCCTCGCCGAGGAAGCCGCCTTCCTCAAGACCCTGAAGGCCGGCACGAACATCCTCGACACCGCCGTCACGGAGACCAAGGCCGCCGGCGGCACGCTCCTCGCCGGCGACAAGGCCTTCATGCTCCACGACACCTGGGGCTTCCCGATCGACCTCACCCTCGAAATGGCCGCCGAGCAGGGCCTTTCGGTGGACGAGGACGGCTTCAGGCGCCTGATGAAGGAGCAGCGGGAGCGCGCCAAGGCCGACGCCAAGGCCAAGAAGACCGGCCACGCCGACCTGGGCGCCTACCGCGAGATCGCCGACAGCTCGGGCGAGACCGACTTCATCGGCTACACGCACACCGAGGGCGAGTCGAAGGTCGTCGGCATCCTCGTCGACGGCGTCTCGTCCCCTGCCGCCACCGAGGGCGACGAGGTCGAGATCGTCCTCGACCGCACCCCCTTCTACGCTGAGGGCGGCGGCCAGATCGGCGACACCGGCCGCATCAAGGTCGACTCCGGTGCCGTCATCGAGGTCCGCGACTGCCAGAAGCCGGTCCCGGGCGTGTACGTCCACAAGGGCGTCGTCCAGGTCGGCGAGGTCACCGTCGGCGCCTCCGCCCAGGCCGTCATCGACGTACGCCGCCGCAAGGCCATCGCCCGCGCCCACTCGGCCACGCACCTCACGCACCAGGCCCTGCGCGACGCCCTCGGCCCGACGGCCGCCCAGGCCGGTTCCGAGAACCAGCCCGGCCGCTTCCGCTTCGACTTCGGCTCCCCGTCCGCCGTACCGACGGCCGTGATGACCGACGTCGAGCAGCAGATCAACGAAGTGCTCGCTCGCGACCTGGACGTCCACGCCGAGATCCTGAGCATCGACGAGGCCAAGAAGCAGGGCGCCATCGCCGAGTTCGGCGAGAAGTACGGCGACCGCGTACGCGTCGTCACCATCGGCGACTTCTCCAAGGAACTGTGCGGCGGTACGCACGTCCACAACACCGCCCAGCTCGGCCTGGTCAAACTGCTCGGTGAGTCGTCCATCGGCTCCGGTGTGCGCCGTATCGAGGCTCTGGTCGGCGTGGACGCGTACAACTTCCTCGCCCGCGAGCACACGGTCGTCGCTCAGCTCCAGGAGCTGATCAAGGGCCGTCCCGAGGAGCTGCCCGAGAAGGTCTCCGCCATGCTCGGCAAGTTGAAGGACGCCGAGAAGGAGATCGAGAAGTTCCGGGCGGAGAAGGTCCTCCAGGCCGCCGCCGGTCTCGCCCAGGGTGCCAAGGACGTACGCGGTGTCGCTCTCGTCACCGGCCAGGTCCCGGACGGCACGGGCGCCGACGACCTGCGCAAGCTGGTCCTCGACGTACGCGGCCGCATCCAGGGTGGACGGGCCGCCGTGGTCGCCCTGTTCACCACCGTGGGCGGCAAGCCGCTGACGGTCATCGCCACCAACGAGGCCGCCCGCGAGCGCGGCCTCAAGGCCGGCGACCTGGTCCGTACGGCCGCCAAGACCCTCGGCGGCGGCGGTGGCGGCAAGCCCGACCTCGCCCAGGGCGGCGGCCAGAACCCGGCCGCCATCGGCGAGGCCGTCGAGGCCGTCGAGCGCCTTGTGGCCGAGACGGCCAAGTGAGCGGAGACGAACGCGCCATGCGCCGCGGACGCCGGCTCGCCATCGACGTCGGGGACGCCCGGATCGGGGTCGCCTCGTGCGACCCCGACGGGATCCTCGCCACCCCGGTGGAAACCGTCCCGGGCCGCGATGTCCCGGCCGCCCAGCGGCGGTTGAGGCAACTGGTCGAGGAGTACGAGCCGATCGAGATCGTCGTCGGCCTCCCTCGCTCCCTCAAGGGGGGCGAGGGCCCGGCCGCGGTCAAGGTCCGTGCCTTCGCCGAGGAACTGGCCCGCATGGTCGCCCCGGTTCCGGTCAGACTCGTGGACGAGAGGATGACCACAGTCACGGCCAGTCAGGGCCTGCGCGCCTCGGGCGTGAAGTCCAAGAAGGGCAGGTCGGTCATCGACCAGGCCGCCGCCGTCATCATCCTGCAGCAGGCGCTGGAGTCCGAACGGGTGTCAGGTAAAGCTCCGGGTGATGGCGTCGAAGTGGTCATCTGATCGCGGTACGGTAACGTTCCGCGCGATGCGGTGGCGTTCGAACAGCCTCCGCACAGCAGAGAGGCGGACGGGAGCCGGGCCGCACGCGCCGCGCGACCGCCGCCTCGCGGCTTCTAGGGGATCGATGACTGATTATGGCCGGGGCCAGGGCTCCGAACCGTGGCATCCCGAGGACCCGTTGTTCGGGGACGACGGATGGAGAGGACAAGAAGGGCACGCGGCCCAGTCCTCGTACGGCGGCCAGCAGCAGCACTATTCGCAGCAGCCGCAGCAGCAGAACCAGTACGGCGACTGGGGCACCCCTCAGCAGGTCGGCTACGACCAGGGGCAGCAGCACTATGCCCAGGGACAGCAGCAGTACGGCGGCCAGGATTCGCATCAGTACCACGACCAGAACGGCCAGTACCACGGCCAGGGCGGTCAGCCGTACAACCAGAACGGCCAGCAGTACAACGGGGGTTGGGACACCGGGCAGCACGGTCAAGGCCCGTACGGCGCCGGCCCTGACGCCCCGTACGGAGGTCAGCAGCCCGCGTACGGCGGTCAGCAGTCCGACTACTACGGGACTCCCGACGCGTACCCGCCGCCTCAGCCCCCGAGCGGTCGTCAGGCCGAGCGCGAACCCGAGCCGCGGACCGACTGGGACCCGGGACCCGATCAGGGCGAGCACGCCTTCTTCGCGGGCGGCAGCGACGATGACGACGACTTCGATGACGACCCGTCGGATGGGAAACGCGGCAAAGGAAAAGGCAAGAGCAAGGGCGGCAAGAAGCGTCGCAGTGGCTGCGCCTGCCTGGTCGTGACGCTCGCCCTCGCCGGTGTTCTCGGCGGAGGCACCTATTACGGCTACCAGTTCTACCAAAGCCGTTTCGGTGAGGCGCCGGACTACGCGGGCGACGGCACGAGCGAGCAGGTCACCGTCACCGTTTCCAAGGGGGCGACCGGTTACGTCATCGGGCAGGCGCTGAAGGACAAGGGTGTCGTCAAGAGCGTCGACGCCTTTGTGACCGCGCAGGCCAACAACCCTGAGGCCAACTCGATTCAGCCGGGCGTCTACACGCTCAAAAAGGAGATGTCCGCCAAAAGCGCTGTCGCGCTCATGCTCGACCCCAAGAGCCGCAACAACCTGATCATTGCCGAAGGTCTTCGTAATGCGGAGATCTATGAGGCGATCGACAAGCGACTCGGCCTCGACAAGGGGACCACGAAGAGCGTTGCCAAGAAGGAATGGTCAACTCTGGGCCTTCCGGAATGGGCGAACACCGACAAGGACATCATTGATCCACTGGAAGGATTCCTTTATCCGTCCAGCTATCCTGTATCCAAGGGGATGGATCCCAAGGATGTCCTGAAGGAAATGGTCGACCAGGCCAAGGTGAAGTACGAAAAGTTCGGACTGCAGGCGAAGGCCGAGGATCTGAACCTGGAGAACCCGCTGGAGCTCCTCACGGTGGCGAGCCTCGTCCAGGAGGAGGGCAAGTACCAGCACGACTTCGTAAAGGTCGCGACGGTCGTCTACAACCGTCTGAAGCCGAACAACACCGAGACCTACGGTCTGCTCGACTTCGACTCGACGGTGAACTACCTGAGGGGCGAATCGAAGCTCGCCACCGGTTCGGTCAACCAATTGCGGCAGATCGACAACCCGTACAACACCTATAAGATCAAGGGCCTGCCGCCCGGGCCGATCAGCAACCCGGGTGACGAAGCCATCGGTGCCGCCCTCAAGCCGGCCAAGGGAAACTGGTACTACTTCGTCTCGATCAGCGAGGACAAGACGCTCTTCGCGGAGACGAACGAAGAGCAGAACCGCAACCGCCAGAAGTACCTCGAAGAACAGAACGGATAGATGAGCGGTACCGACAGGAAGCGCCGAGCAGCCGTACTCGGTTCCCCGATCGCCCACTCCCTCTCCCCGGTGCTGCACCGGGCCGCGTACGTCGAACTCGGGCTCGCCGACTGGTCGTACGACCGTTTCGAGGTCGACGAGGAGGCGCTGCCCAGGTTCGTCGAGAAGCTTGGACCGGAGTGGGCGGGGCTGTCGTTGACGATGCCGCTCAAGCGGGCGATCATCCCGCTGCTGGATGAAATCAGCGAGACGGCGACCTCCGTCGAGGCGGTCAACACACTGGTGTTCACTGAGGACGGGCGGCGGGTCGGTGACAACACTGATATCCCCGGCATGGTCGCCGCCCTGAGGGAGCACGGGATCGAGCACGTCGAGTCCGCCGCCATCCTCGGTGCCGGCGCCACCGCTTCCTCCGCGCTGGCCGCCGTCTCGCGGATCTGCCCGGGCGAGATCGTCGCGTACGTCCGCAGCGAGGCGCGCGCCGCCGAGATGCGGCAGTGGGGCGAGCGCCTGGAGACCGAGGTACGCATCGCGGACTGGGCGGACGCCGAGCGGGCGCTGCACGCGCCGCTGGTGGTCGCCACCACCCCGGCGGGCACCACCGACGCCCTCGCCTCCGCCGTCCCCGGGCGCCCCGCCACGCTCTTCGACGTCCTGTACGACCCGTGGCCGACCGCACTCGCCGCCCGCTGGTCCGCGTACGGCGGCGCCGTCGTCAGCGGCCTCGACCTCCTGGTGCACCAGGCGGCACTCCAGGTCGAGCAGATGACGGGGCGTACGCCAGCCCCGCTGGGCGCCATGCGAAAAGCGGGAGAGCACGCCCTCGCCGGACGTTAGGATTCTTTCCGGTTTCGCAGGGGGCGGGACCGAGGGGGAATCTTCATGACCACGCAGGCTTCCTGGAAGTCGGAAATCTTCCAGGCCACGCTGAATTTCCTGCCGGATTGGCTGCAGTACACGGCGATCGGACTGGCAGTCGGCGGCTTTATCGTTTTCCGGGTCGTCAAGTGGCGCCGCGGACGCGCCCTCCGACGAGCGCTCGGCCCGATCACGCCCATCCCCGATGCGCCGGACGGGGCGCGCGGCGCCGACTATCTCGGTGCGTACGCGCCCCAGCAGCGCGACGACGCCACGACCTGACCGGGTCGCGTCCGCCTGATGGACCTGCGCCCGGCCCTTGGGAGCGGACGTGGGAGGATCGACAGTGGCGGGCCAGGGCCGCGCACCCGGTCGCGCCGTCGCCGTACGCGAGGACGCGCGTACGCACAGGCAGTACGCAGTACCAGGGCGCGAGTATCGAGGAGCACCGTTGAGCAGGTTGCGCTGGCTGACCGCGGGGGAGTCCCACGGTCCCGCACTTGTCGCGACGCTGGAGGGACTTCCCGCCGGCGTGCCGATCACCACGGAGATGGTGGCGGACCACCTGGCACGGCGGCGCCTTGGCTATGGGCGCGGCGCGCGGATGAAGTTCGAGCGCGACGAGGTCACCTTCCTGGGCGGTGTCCGGCACGGGCTGACGCTCGGCTCGCCCGTCGCGATCATGGTGGGCAACACCGAGTGGCCCAAGTGGGAGCAGGTCATGGCGGCCGACCCCGTGGACCCGGCCGTGCTCGCCGAGCTGGCGCGCAACGCGCCGCTGACCCGGCCGCGGCCCGGTCACGCGGACCTGGCGGGCATGCAGAAGTACGGCTTCGACGAGGCCCGGCCGATCCTGGAGCGGGCGAGTGCGCGGGAGACCGCCGCCCGCGTCGCGCTCGGCGCGGTGGCGCGCTCGTACCTCAAGGAGACGGCCGGCATCGAGATCGTCTCGCACGTCATCGAACTGGCCGCGGCGAAGGCGCCGTACGGTGTCTACCCCAAGCCCTCCGACGTCGAGAAGCTCGACGCGGACCCGGTGCGGTGCCTGGACGAGGACGCGTCGAGGGCGATGGTCGAGGAGATCGACCAGGCCCACAAGGACGGCGACACCCTCGGCGGTGTGGTCGAGGTGCTGGCGTACGGAGTGCCGGTGGGCCTGGGCTCGCATGTGCACTGGGACCGGCGGCTGGACGCGCGACTCGCGGCCGCGCTGATGGGCATCCAGGCGATCAAGGGTGTCGAGGTCGGCGACGGCTTCGACCTGGCGCGGGTGCCGGGCTCGCAGGCGCATGACGAGATCGTGCAGACCGACAAGGGCATCAGGCGGGCCTCCGGCCGCTCGGGCGGCACCGAGGGCGGGCTGACCACGGGTGAACTGCTGCGCGTACGCGCCGCGATGAAGCCGATCGCGACCGTGCCGCGCGCGTTGGCCACCATCGATGTGGTGACCGGTGAGGCGGCGAAGGCGCACCACCAGCGTTCGGACGTCTGCGCCGTCCCGGCGGCCGGCATCGTCGCGGAGGCGATGGTCGCGCTGGTGCTGGCGGACGCGGTGGCGGAGAAGTTCGCCGGCGACAGCGTCACCGAGACACGGCGCAATGTCACCTCGTACCTCGAGAACCTGGCGATCCGATGAGCGCAGGACCTGTGGTCGTGCTCGTCGGCCCGATGGGTGTGGGCAAGTCGACGGTGGGTGCGCTGGTCGCGGAGCGGCTCGGGGTCGGCCACCGGGACACCGACGAGGACATCGTGGCCGCCGAGGGGCGCACCATCGCGGACATCTTCGTCGAGGAGGGCGAGCAGGCCTTCCGCGCGATCGAGAAGCGCGCGGTGCATCAGGCACTGGCCGAGCACGAGGGCGTACTCGCCCTGGGCGGCGGCGCCATCCTCGACCCCGACACCCGGGCGCTGCTGGCCGGACTCCCGGTCGTGTACCTCTCGATGGACGTCGAGGAAGCGGTCAAGCGCACCGGTCTCAACACCGCCCGGCCGCTGCTGGCGGTCAACCCGCGCCGCCAGTGGCGCGAGCTGATGGAGGCCCGCCGCCACCTGTACACCGAAGTCGCCCGTGCGGTCGTCGCCACCGACGGCCGCACCCCTCAGGAGGTCGCCCAAGCGGTCCTCGACGCCTTGGAGTTGAAGCAGGCATGAGCGAGCAGGACCAGACGGTGACCCGGATCCAGGTCGGCGGTACGGCCGGCACCGAGCCGTACGAGGTGCTGGTGGGCCGTCAACTCCTTGGTGAACTGGGCGGGTTGATCGGCCCCAGGGTGAAGCGTGTCGCGATCGTCCACCCGGAGGCGCTGGCCGAGACCGGCGAGGCGGTCCGGGCCGATCTGGCGGGGCAGGGCTTCGACGCGGTGGCCATCCAGGTGCCCAATGCCGAGGAGGCCAAGACGGCCGAAGTCGCCGCGTACTGCTGGAAGGCGCTGGGGCAGTCCGGCTTCACCCGCACCGACGTGATCGTCGGCGTGGGCGGCGGCGCGACCACCGACCTGGCCGGGTTCGTGGCCGCGAGCTGGCTGCGCGGAGTGCGCTGGATCGCGATTCCGACGACCGTACTGGCCATGGTGGACGCGGCGGTCGGCGGCAAGACCGGCATCAACACCGCCGAAGGCAAGAACCTGGTGGGCGCCTTCCACCCGCCCGCCGGGGTGCTCTGTGACCTGGCTGCCCTCGACTCGCTGCCGGTCAACGACTTTGTGTCCGGGCTCGCGGAGATCATCAAGGCCGGGTTCATCGCCGACCCGCGGATCCTGGAGCTGATCGAGGCCGATCCTGAAGGGGCACGCAGTCCGGCCGGTCCGCACACCGCGGAGCTGATCGAACGCTCTATCAAGGTCAAGGCCGAGGTGGTCTCCTCCGACCTGAAGGAGTCGGGGCTGCGCGAGATCCTCAACTACGGCCACACCCTGGGCCACGCCATCGAGAAGAACGAGCGCTACCAGTGGCGGCACGGCGCCGCCGTCGCCGTCGGCATGCACTTCGCGGCCGAACTCGGCCGCCTGGCAGGCCGGTTGGACGACGAGACCGCCGACCGGCACCGCACGATCCTGCAGTCCGTGGGCCTGCCGCTGCACTACCGCTACGACCAGTGGCCCAAGTTGCTGGAAACCATGAAGGTCGACAAGAAGTCCCGTGGCGACCTGCTGCGCTTCATCGTCCTGGACGGCCTGGCCAAGCCCACCGTCCTGGAGGGCCCCGACCCGGCCGTCCTCCTCGCCGCCTACGGCGAAGTGGGCGATTAGCTCCACAGGAGATCACTTCACCCGATTTGCCTTGTGTCCATGGGCACTTCGGACCGACCCCGGCCGTTCACCAAACGGCGGCCGGGGACGGTACCGTTCGGTAGGGAGCGGGGCAGGTGTTCCGCTGCCAGCGCCAAGAGACACGAGACGGAGTGGCACCGGATGCAGCACGCAGTGGGGTCTCCGCTGCCGCCGCCCCACCAGCCGGGGCAGGAGCCGGCCGCAGGCTGGTCGCCGGCCGCGCAACACCCGGGCGCGCACCCAGGTGCCCCCATGGGTCCCCCCGCGGGGCCCGCGCCCATGAACCCCCCGCCGGGTTTCGCCGGACCACCCGGACCCGCCGCGCCACACCCTCCGGGGCACGCGCCCGCCCCGCAGCATCACGCGCCGCCGCAGCACGCGCCCGCGCCGATGCCGGACACCACGGGGCATGTGCAACTGCCGCCGGGCGGCCCCGTCGCGATGCCGAGCCCGCCGCCCGCCGCGGGCACGCCCGACCCCACGTCCACCACGCTGGCCGTGCTGCTCATCGGTCCCGCCGGCGCCGGCAAGACGAGCGTCGCCAAGTACTGGGCCGACCACCGTCGGGTCCCCACCGCGCACATCAGCCTCGACGACGTACGCGAATGGGTGCGCTCGGGCTTCGCGGACCCGCAGTCGGGGTGGAACGACCACTCGGAGGCGCAGTATCGCCTCGCCCGCCGCACCTGCGGCTTCGCCGCGCGCAACTTTCTGGCCAACGGCATCTCGTGCATCCTGGACGACGCCGTCTTCCCGGACCGGCCGGTCGTCGGTCTGGGCGGCTGGAAGCGGCACGTGGGCCCCGGCCTGCTGCCGGTCGTGCTCCTTCCCGGCCTCGAGATAGTCCTGGAGCGCAATGCCGAGCGCTCCGGAAACCGCCGCCTCACCGATGAGGAAGTCGCCCGCATCCATGGCCGGATGGCCGGCTGGTACGGGTCCGGGCTTCCCATCATCGACAACTCCCAGCTTGACGTTCCCACGACGGCGCGTGTGCTCGACGATGTGCTGGCCCGGTCGATTGCGAGCCCGCCGCAGTGGTGAGCAGGGGGTTTCCTTTCCCCAGCCCCGCCCCTTCCCGAAACTGGGGGCTGCGCCCCAGGCCCCCCGCCAGGGGATGGGGGTGACACGTCGTGTCGCAGCTGCGGGTGCGTTGTGGCTGGTCGCGCAGTTCCCCGCGCCCCTGAAGGGCGCTCCCTGGAGCCGTCAGCTACGACGGACCCGTCACTTGCCCACCGGCGGGAGGGGCCGTGGGCCGGTGCGTCGTATGCCCGTCGCCTAGGTTCTGTCTCAGGCCACCCGCACCCTGTACCAGCAAAGGGCCGTACGCCCCGCCTGCGACGGGCTGACGCACCGGCCCACGGCCCCGCCCCACCCACCGGACCCCAAGGGGCGCGGGGAACGGCGCGAGCAACCACAACGCACCCGCAGTCGCCCAACCGCCGGAGGCAATCCCCACCCGGCCCAACCTGAACCGGCACTATCCGCCCACCCCTCGTACGCTCGGACCATGTCAGAGGTGTACGCGGCCCGCCGCGAGCGGCTACGGGAGCGATGTGCGGCAAGCGGCAGCGCCACCGCGCTGGTGTCCCGCCCCGCCAACGTCCGCTACCTCGCGGGCGCAGCCCCCCGCGGCGCCGTTCTGCTGCTGGGCAAGGGAACGGACCTGATGCTGTGCCCGGGCGCGAGCCCGCTCGGCGCGCACCCCGACGACGAGCGCCCCGACGAAGCCCTGCGGATCCAGACGCTGCCGGGAGCGGGCGACGGCCGCGACGGCCGCGGCGATCCAGCCGTCGCCGCGGCCGACCTCGCCGCGGCACGGGGCGCCGAGTCCCTCGCCGTCGAGGAACACCACCTGACCGTGGCCCGCCACAGAGCCATCCGCTCCGTGGCACCCCGCCTGCGCCTGACCGACCTCGGCGGCGCCGTTGAGCAGCTACGCGTCATCAAGGACGAGGAGGAGATCTCCCGCCTACGGATCGGCGCCGAGATCGCCGACCAGGCGCTGAGCGAACTCCTCGAATCGATCCTCGTCGGCCGCACCGAACGCCACCTCGCCCTGGAGCTGGAGCGCCGCCTCGTCGACCACGGCGCCGACGGCCCGGCCTTCGCGACCTCCGTCGGCACCGGCCCGAACTCGGGGCGTCGCGGCCACCGTGCCACCGACCGGCGGGTGGAGGAGGGCGACTTCCTCTCCGTATGCCTGGGGGCGAACTACCGCGGCTATCGCTGCGAGATCGGCCGTACGTTCGTGATCGGCACCTCGCCCGCCGACTGGCAGATCGAGCTGTATGACGTCGTCTTCGCCGCCCAACGGGCCGGCCGCGAGGCGCTCACGCCCGGCGCCGAGTACCGCGATGTGGACCGCGCCGCCCGGCAGGTGCTGGACTCCGCGGGGTACGGGCACGGCTTTTCTCCGCTGACCGGGCACGGTGTAGGGCTCGAAATCGATGAGGACCCTCAGCTGGCCCCCGCGGCCATGGGTAAACTGGACGCTTGCGTGCCGGTCACCGTCGAACCGGGGGTCCACCTCCCGGGCCGGGGCGGTGTCCGGATCGATGACACGCTCGTCGTACGCCCTGAGGCGGACGGCGGACCCGAGCTACTCACCATCACGACCAAGGAGCTGCTCGCGCTCTAGCTTCGCGCTGTGCGCCTGCCCCGGGGTCGTCCACGTCAGTCCAGGAGATTCCGCAACCGTGGCTTCCACGAACGACCTCAAGAACGGCCTGGTGCTCAAGCTCGAAGGCGGCCAGCTCTGGTCCGTCGTCGAGTTCCAGCACGTCAAGCCCGGCAAGGGCCCGGCCTTCGTGCGCACCAAGCTCAAGAACGTGCTCTCCGGCAAGGTCGTCGACAAGACGTTCAACGCCGGCGTCAAGGTCGAAACGGCCACCGTCGACAAGCGCGACATGCAGTTCTCGTACATGGACGGCGAATACTTCGTCTTCATGGACATGGAGACATACGACCAGCTCCACGTCGACAGGAAGGCCGTCGGTGACGCCGCCAACTTCCTGGTCGAGGGCTTCACCGCGACCGTCGCCCAGCACGAGGGCGAGGTGCTCTTCGTCGAGCTGCCGGCCGCCGTCGAGCTGACCATCCAGGAGACCGAGCCGGGCGTCCAGGGTGACCGCTCCACCGGTGGCACCAAGCCCGCCATCCTGGAGACCGGCCACCAGATCAACGTGCCGCTCTTCATCACCACCGGCGAGAAGATCAAGGTCGACACCCGCTCGAGCGACTACCTCGGCCGGGTGAACAGCTAACCGTGGCTGCCCGCAACACGGCCCGCAAGCGCGCCTTCCAGATCCTCTTCGAAGGTGACCAGCGCGGCGTGGACGTCCTGACGGTCCTCGCGGACTGGATCCGGCACTCCCGGACCGACACCCGGCAGCCGCCGGTGAGTGAGTACACGATGCAGCTTGTCGAGGGCTACGCGAAGTACGAGCGACGCATCGACGAGCTCATCGCGCAGTACGCGGTCGACTGGACGCTGGACAGGATGCCGGTCGTCGACCGCAACATCCTGCGCCTCGGCGCGTACGAGCTGATCTGGGTCGACGAGACTCCGGACGCCGTCGTCCTCGACGAGATGGTCCAGCTCGCGAAGGAGTTCTCCACGGACGAGTCCCCGGCCTTCGTGAACGGTCTCCTCGGCCGCTTCAAGACCCTGAAGCCGTCGCTGCGCCGGGACGAGTAGCACCACAGGTCGTCACGGAGGGCCCGCAGCACCGGCTGCGGGCCCTCCGGCGTGTTCTGCGCGGGCCGATACAGTCGGCACAAAGCCGTCGGGGTGGGCCGGAACGTTCAGGTTCCGGTCCACCCCGACGGCACGTTTCTTCACGGGGCCGACGCCAGTCAGCCCTCCTCGTGGGAGACCGCGCGGCGCGCGTCCGCGTCCAGGACACCCCAGTTGATCAGCTGCTCGGTGAGGACCGAGGGGGACTGGTCGTAGATGACGGCGAGGGTGCGCAGGTCGTCCTGGCGGATGGAGAGCACCTTGCCGTTGTAGTCGCCGCGCTGGGACTGGATCGTGGCGGCGTAACGCTGCAGCGGGCCCGCCTTCTCGGCCGGGACGTGGGCCAGCCGCTCCAGGTCCAGGACCAGCTTCGGCGGCGGCTCGGCGGCGCCGCCCGGCGTGGTGCCCGGCAGCAGCTCCTGCACCGGAACGCCGTAGAAGTCCGCCAGCTCGGCGAGGCGCTGCACGGTCACGGCGCGGTCGCCGCGCTCGTACGAACCGACCACGACCGCCTTCCAGCGTCCCTGGGACTTCTCCTCGACGCCGTGGAGGGAAAGGCCCTGCTGGGTGCGGATCGCGCGGAGCTTGGCCCCGAGCTGTTTGGCGTATTCGCTGGACATATAGCTCCCCGGACACTGTGTCGACGTGCGGTTTTGCCGCGCGGCTGGTGACTCACTGTGAGGTTACGCAGCGTTACTCTCCCCCGTCAAGCCGAATGGTCACGCCCGACCCTTACGTGCCAGCCCGGGAGAAGTGACGTCAGGTGGTGGGCGAGTGACTCCAGGGGGGTGATCAGGGCCGTTGCCGGGCTGGTAGCGTTGGTGGCGCAATTCCGACGTCCTTTAAGGTCCGTCCCGTGAGGCGGAGAAGGAGGTCCGTCTCGTATGGACACGCAGCAGTCCGATGCCCGGCCCGTGCTCGAAGGCCCGGACATCGCGCGGGTATTGACCCGCATCGCCCACGAGATCGTCGAGCGCGCCAAGGGCGCCGACGACGTGGTGCTTCTCGGCATTCCGACGCGGGGCGTCTTCCTCGCCCAGCGGCTCGCCGCCAAGCTCGAGGAGATCACCGACCGCAAGATTCCGGTCGGTTCGCTCGACATCACCATGTACCGCGACGACCTGCGCATGCACCCGCCGCGTGCGCTGGCCCGCACCGACATCCCAGGTGACGGCATCGACGGCCGTCTGGTCGTCCTCGTCGACGACGTGCTCTTCTCCGGCCGCACCATCCGCGCCGCGCTCGACGCGCTGAACGACATCGGCCGCCCGCGCGCCGTGCAGCTCGCGGTCCTCGTCGACCGGGGCCATCGCGAACTCCCGATCCGCGCCGACTACGTCGGCAAGAACCTCCCCACGTCGCTGCGGGAGACGGTCAAGGTCCTGCTCGCCGAGGAGGACGGTCGCGACACCGTGCTGCTCGGCGCCAAGCAGGCCTCACCGGGCGCGCAGCAGTAGCACTCCGGCGTACGCCCCTGCCGTAAGCCCCCGAGTGCGCCCGCGCGTGCCCGCCTGCCCGGCTGCGACCTCCCGCCGGGCCCTCGCCTCCCGAACTGAACTGCCTTACGGAGCCTGACAGATGCAGCGTCATCTCATCTCGGCCGCCGACCTCACCCGCGACGACGCCGTCCTGATCCTCGACACCGCCGAGGAGATGGCCCGGGTCGCCGACCGGCCGATCAAGAAACTGCCGACCCTGCGCGGCCGCACCGTCGTCAACCTCTTCTTCGAGGACTCGACCCGTACCCGGATCTCCTTCGAGGCCGCCGAGAAGCGCCTCTCCGCAGATGTGATCAACTTCACAGCCAAGGGGTCCAGCGTCTCCAAGGGCGAGTCCTTGAAGGACACCGCCCAGACCCTGGAGGCGATGGGCGTCGACGCCGTCGTCATCCGGCACGGCGCCTCCGGAGCCCCGTACCGCCTCGCGACCTCCGGCTGGATCGACGCCGCCGTCATCAACGCCGGCGACGGCACCCACCAGCACCCCACCCAGGCCCTGCTCGACGCCTTCACCATGCGGCGCCGCCTCGTCGGACGGGACGCCGGGCTCGGGCAGGACCTCGCCGGCAAGCGCATCACGATCGTCGGCGACATCCTGCACGGCCGGGTCGCCCGCTCGAACGTCGACCTGCTGCACACCCTCGGCGCCCAGGTCACCCTCGTCGCCCCGCCCACCCTGCTGCCGGTCGGCGTCGAAACCTGGCCCTGCGAGGTGTCGTACGACCTCGACAGCACGCTGCCCAAGTCCGACGCGGTGATGATGCTGCGCGTCCAGCGCGAGCGGATGAACGCGGCCTTCTTCCCGACCGAGCGCGAGTACTCGCGGCGTTACGGCCTCGACGGCGACCGTATGGCGCGGATGCCCGAGCACGCCATCGTGATGCACCCCGGGCCGATGGTCCGCGGCATGGAGATCACCGCAGAGGTCGCCGACTCCGACCGTTGCACCGCCATCGAGCAGGTGGCGAATGGTGTCTCCATTCGCATGGCGGTTCTGTACCTGCTCCTGGGCGGCAATGAGCCCGCCGTCACCCACAGCCGCCCACCCGTCTCCCACCACCACCCTTCCAACGAGCGCTCCGCGCACACCATTTCTGCGGACGAGGAGAAGTAAGAAAGATGAGCAAGATCCTTATTCGTGGTGCGAAGGTGCTCGGCGGCGAGCCGCAGGACGTCCTGATCGAGGGCGACACCGTCGCCGAGCTGGGTGTCGGGCTCTCCGCCGAGGGAGCCGAGGTCGTCGACGCCGAAGGCAAGGTGCTTCTGCCGGGTCTCGTCGACCTCCACACCCACCTGCGCGAGCCCGGGCGTGAGGACTCCGAGACCGTCCTGACCGGTACGCGGGCTGCCGCGAGCGGCGGTTACACGGCCGTGTTCGCCATGGCCAACACCTTCCCGGTCGCCGACACCGCCGGTGTGGTCGAGCAGGTCTACCGGCTCGGCCACCAGCACGACTACTGCGACGTGCAGCCCATCGGCGCCGTCACCGTCGGCCTGGAGGGCAAGAAGCTCGCCGAACTGGGCGCCATGCACGAGTCGGCGGCCGGCGTCACCGTCTTCTCGGACGACGGTAAGTGTGTGGACGACGCCGTGATCATGCGGCGCGCGTTGGAGTACGTGAAGGCCTTCGGCGGCGTCGTGGCCCAGCACGCGCAGGAGCCCCGCCTCACCGAGGGCGCCCAGATGAACGAGGGCGTCGTCTCGGCCGAGCTGGGGCTCGGCGGCTGGCCCGCCGTCGCCGAGGAGTCGATCATCGCGCGCGATGTGCTGCTCGCCGAGCACGTGGGGTCCCGGGTGCACATCTGCCATCTGTCGACCGCCGGTTCGGTCGAGATCGTGCGCTGGGCCAAGTCCCGCGGCATCGACGTGACCGCCGAGGTAACCCCCCACCACCTGCTCCTCACCGACGAGCTGGTCCGCTCGTACGACCCGGTCTACAAGGTCAATCCGCCGCTGCGTACCGAGCGCGACGTGATGGCCCTGCGCGAGGCGCTCGCCGACGGCACGATCGACATCGTCGCCACCGACCACGCCCCGCACCCGCACGAGGACAAGGACTGCGAGTGGGCCGCGGCGGCCATGGGCATGGTCGGCCTGGAGACCGCGCTGTCCGTGGTCCAGCAGACGATGGTCGACAGCGGACTGCTCGACTGGGCCGGCGTCGCGGACCGGATGTCCTTCAAGCCCGCCCGGATCGGCCGGGCGACGGGACACGGCCGTCCCGTCTCGGCAGGTGAGCCCGCCAACCTCACGCTGGTCGATCCGGCATACCGTGGGACCGTGGACCCCACGGGCTTCGCGTCGCGCAGCCGCAACACTCCGTACGAGGGTCGTGAGCTGCCGGGCCGTGTCACGCACACATGGCTGCGGGGCCGCGCCACGCTCGTCGACGGGAAGCTCGCGTGACACCACTGACGCAACTGACGTACGCCGCGGAACAGAAGTCGGCGGAAGTGACCGACTGGGCCGCCCGCATCGGCTGGCTCGTGGGCCTCGCGCTCTTCGTCGCCCTCGTCTACTGGCTGATGCGCGAGGGCTGGAAGTGGCGCGGCACGCTCCAGGGTGATCTGCCCGAGCTGCCCGAAGCGCCGGACGAGCCCGGGCCGGTGAAGCTGACGATGAGCGGCCGCTATCACGGCTCGACGACCGCCGGTCAGTGGCTCGACCGCATCGTGGCGCACGGTCTGGGCACCCGCAGCCGGGTCGAACTCACGCTGACGGACGCGGGCCTCGATGTCGTACGCCCCGGAGCGGCCGACTTCTTCGTACCTCTTGAGGCCTTGCGGGAGGCCCGGCTCGACAAGGGCATCGCGGGCAAGGTCCTCACCGAGGGCGGTCTGCTGGTCCTCACCTGGGAGCACGGCGACAGGCTGCTCGACTCCGGGTTCCGCTCCGACCACGCGGCCGAGCACAACGAGTGGGTCGAGACCCTGAACCAGATGATCAACAAGGACAGCAACAAGACGGAAGGCGCACGATGACCACCTCCACCCGGGGAGCCTCCAGAACTCCCGCCGTACTCGTCCTGGAGGACGGCCGGATCTTCCGCGGCCGCGCCTACGGGGCCGTGGGGGTGACCTTCGGAGAGGCCGTCTTCTCCACCGGGATGACCGGCTACCAGGAGACCCTCACCGACCCCTCGTACCACCGCCAGGTCGTCGTGATGACAGCTCCGCACGTCGGCAACACCGGCGTCAACGACGAGGACCCCGAGTCGAAGCAGATCTGGGTCGCCGGCTATGTCGTACGCGACCCCGCGCGCGTGCCCTCCAACTGGCGCTCCCGCCGCTCGCTCGACGAGGAGCTCGCCCGGCAGGACGTCGTCGGGATCTCCGGCGTCGACACCCGGGCGCTCACCCGCCACCTGCGCGAGCGCGGCGCCATGCGCGTCGGGATCTTCTCCGGGAACGCGCTGCCCGACGAGGGCACGATGCTCGCCGAGGTGCGCCAGGCCCCCGAGATGAAGGGCGCCAGCCTCTACGAGGAGGTCGCCACGACTGAGGCGTACGTCGTCCCCGCCATCGGCGAGAAGAAGTTCACCGTCGCCGCCGTGGACCTCGGCATCAAGGGCATGACCCCGCACCGCATGGCCGAGCGCGGCATCGAGGTGCATGTGCTGCCCGCCACCGCGACCGCCGAGGACATCTACGCGGTCGGACCCGACGGCGTGTTCTTCTCCAACGGACCCGGCGACCCGGAGAAGGCCGAGCACCCGGTCTCCGTGATGCGCTCCGTTCTCGAGCGCAAGACCCCGCTCTTCGGCATCTGCTTCGGCAACCAGATCCTGGGCCGCGCCCTCGGCTTCGGCACGTACAAGCTGAAGTACGGCCACCGGGGCATCAACCAGCCCGTACAGGACCGTACGACCGGCAAGGTCGAGGTCACCGCGCACAACCACGGTTTCGCCGTCGACGCGCCGCTCGACCGCGTCAGCGACACCCCCTACGGGCGTGCCGAGGTCTCGCACGTCTGCCTGAACGACCAGGTCGTCGAAGGGCTCCAGCTGCTCGACCAGCCGGCGTTCAGCGTCCAGTACCACCCCGAGGCGGCAGCGGGCCCGCACGACGCGGCCTACCTGTTCGACCGCTTCGTAGAGCTCATGGCAGAAAAGGGAGCCCAGCGTGCCTAAGCGCACCGATATCCAGTCCGTCCTGGTCATCGGCTCCGGCCCGATCGTCATCGGCCAGGCCGCCGAGTTCGACTACTCCGGCACCCAGGCCTGCCGTGTCCTCAAGGCCGAGGGCCTCAGGGTCATCCTCGTCAACTCCAACCCCGCGACGATCATGACCGACCCGGAGATCGCCGACGCGACGTACGTCGAGCCGATCACCCCGGAGTTCGTCGAGAAGATCATCGCCAAAGAGCGGCCGGACGCGCTGCTGCCCACCCTGGGCGGTCAGACGGCCCTCAACACGGCCATCTCGCTGCACGAGGCGGGAACGCTCGACGAGTACGGCGTCGAGCTGATCGGCGCCAATGTCGAGGCGATCAACAAGGGCGAGGACCGCGATCTCTTCAAGGAGGTCGTGGACGCGGTGAAGGGGAAGATCGGGCACGGCGAGTCCGCACGGTCGGTGATCTGCCACTCCATGGACGACGTCCTCAAGGGCGTCGAGACGCTCGGCGGTTACCCCGTCGTGGTCAGGCCCTCCTTCACCATGGGCGGCGCCGGTTCGGGCTTCGCGCACAACGAGGACGAGCTGCGCCGCATCGCCGGCCAGGGGCTCACCCTCTCACCGACCACCGAGGTGCTCCTGGAGGAGTCGATCCTCGGCTGGAAGGAGTACGAGCTGGAGCTGATGCGCGACAAGCACGACAACGTCGTGGTCGTCTGCTCCATCGAGAACTTCGACCCGATGGGCGTGCACACCGGCGACTCGATCACCGTCGCCCCGGCGATGACGCTCACCGACCGCGAATACCAGATCCTGCGCGACATCGGCATCGCCGTCATCCGCGAGGTCGGCGTCGACACCGGCGGCTGCAACATCCAGTTCGCGGTGAACCCCGAGGACGGCCGGGTCATCGTCATCGAGATGAATCCGCGCGTGTCCCGGTCCTCGGCGCTCGCCTCCAAGGCGACCGGCTTCCCGATCGCCAAGATCGCCGCGAAGCTCGCCGTCGGCTACACCCTGGACGAGATCCCGAACGACATCACCGAGCAGACCCCGGCGTCCTTCGAGCCGACGCTCGACTACGTCGTCGTGAAGGCGCCTCGCTTCGCCTTCGAGAAGTTCCCGCAGGCCGACTCGACCCTGACGACGACCATGAAGTCGGTCGGCGAGGCCATGGCCATCGGCCGCAACTTCACCGAGGCGCTGCAGAAGGCGTTGCGGTCGCTGGAGAAGAAGGGCTCGCAGTTCACGTTCGTCGGGGAGCCCGGCGACAAGAAGGCCCTCCTGGAGGAGGCGATCCGGCCGACCGACGGGCGGATCAACTGCGTCATGCAGGCCATCCGCGCGGGCGCGACCCAGGAGGAGGTCTTCGAGTCGACGAAGATCGACCCGTGGTTCGTCGACCAGCTGTTCCTCATCAAGGAGCTCGCGGACGAGCTGGCGGCCGCCGACAAGCTGGACCCGTCGCTGCTGGCGGAGGCCAAGCGCCACGGCTTCTCCGACGCCCAGATCGCCGAGATCCGCGGTCTGCGCGAGGACGTCGTGCGCGAGGTCCGGCACGCGCTCGGCGTGCGCCCGGTCTACAAGACGGTCGACACCTGCGCCGCCGAGTTCGCGGCGAAGACGCCGTACTTCTACTCCTCGTACGACGAGGAGAACGAGGTCGCACCCCGTGAGAAGCCCGCCGTCATCATCCTGGGCTCCGGGCCCAACCGCATCGGCCAGGGCATCGAGTTCGACTACTCCTGCGTCCACGCCTCCTTCGCGCTCAGCGACGCGGGCTACGAAACCGTGATGGTCAACTGCAACCCGGAGACCGTCTCCACGGACTACGACACCTCCGACCGGCTGTACTTCGAGCCGCTCACGCTGGAAGACGTGCTGGAGATCGTCCACGCGGAGTCCCTGGCCGGGCCGATCGCTGGTGTGATCGTGCAGCTCGGCGGCCAGACTCCGCTCGGTCTGTCGCAGGCGCTGAAGGACAACGGCGTCCCGGTGGTGGGCACACCGCCCGAGGCGATTCACGCCGCCGAGGACCGTGGCGCCTTCGGCCAGGTGCTCGCCGAGGCCGGACTCCCGGCGCCGAAGCACGGCACCGCGACGACCTTCGCGGGCGCCAAGGCCATCGCGGACGAGATCGGCTACCCCGTCCTCGTACGGCCCTCGTACGTGCTCGGCGGGCGCGGCATGGAGATCGTGTACGACGAGACGCGACTGGAGGCGTACATCGCCGAGTCGACCGAGATCTCCCCGTCGCGCCCGGTCCTGGTCGACCGCTTCCTCGACGACGCGATCGAGATCGACGTGGACGCGCTGTACGACGGCCACGAGCTGTACCTCGGCGGCGTCATGGAGCACATCGAGGAGGCCGGGATCCACTCCGGCGACTCGGCGTGCGCGCTGCCGCCGATCACGCTGGGCGGCTTCGACATCAAGCGGCTGCGGGCCTCAACCGAGGCCATCGCGAAGGGGGTTGGCGTCCGCGGACTGATCAACATCCAGTTCGCGATGGCGGGGGACATCCTGTACGTCCTCGAAGCCAACCCGCGTGCCTCGCGCACCGTCCCCTTCACCTCCAAGGCGACCGCGGTGCCGCTCGCCAAGGCCGCCGCCCGGATCTCGCTGGGCGCGACCATCGCCGAACTGCGAGCCGAGGGAATGCTCCCGGCGAGCGGTGACGGCGGCACGCTGCCGCTCGACGCGCCGATCTCCGTCAAGGAGGCCGTCATGCCGTGGTCGCGCTTCCGCGACATCCACGGGCGCGGCGTCGACACCATCCTCGGCCCGGAGATGCGCTCCACCGGTGAGGTCATGGGCATCGACTCGGTGTTCGGCACGGCGTACGCCAAGTCGCAGGCGGGCGCGTACGGTCCGCTGCCGACCAAGGGCCGCGCCTTCATCTCCGTCGCCAACCGCGACAAGCGCTCGATGATCTTCCCGGCGCGTGAACTGGTCGCCCACGGCTTCGAGTTGCTCGCCACGTCCGGCACGGCCGAGGTGCTCAAGCGCAACGGCATCAACGCCACCGTCGTACGCAAGCAGAGCGAGGGCACCGGCCCGAACGGCGAGCGGACGATCGTCCAGCTCATCCACGAGGGCGAGGTCGACCTGATCGTCAACACGCCGTACGGCACCGGTGGCCGCCTCGACGGCTACGACATCCGTACGGCCGCCGTGGCCCGCTCCGTGCCCTGCCTGACGACCGTGCAGGCGCTTGCCGCCGCCGTGCAGGGCATCGACGCGCTCAACCACGGGGACGTGGGTGTCCGTTCGCTCCAGGAACACGCGGAGCATCTGACGGCGGCGCGGGACTGACGCCATGTACCGGCTGTTCTTCAGTTTGCTTTTCAAACGCATGGATCCGGAGCGGGCCCACCACCTGGCCGTCGGCTGGATCCGACTCGCCGCCCGTGTCCCCGTGCTGCGTACGTTCATCGCGGCGGCTCTCGCCCCGCGCCACAAGGAGC
The DNA here is from genome assembly GCF_054783935.1 of Streptomyces pseudoechinosporeus. NCBI lineage: Bacteria > Bacillati > Actinomycetota > Actinomycetes > Kitasatosporales > Streptomycetaceae > Streptomyces > Streptomyces pseudoechinosporeus. The sequence continues at coordinate 115,988 of NZ_BAAGPS010000001.1, read as the reverse complement.
TGCGCTCCGAGGCTTTCGGGCTGCGGATGCACGGGCCGTTCGGGCTCGCGGCCGGCTTCGACAAGAACGCCATCGCGGTCGACGGGATGTCGATGCTCGGCTTCGACCACGTCGAGATCGGCACGGTCACGGGGGAGCCGCAGCCGGGCAATCCCCGCAAGCGGTTGTTCCGGCTGGTGCCCGACCGGGCGCTGATCAACCGCATGGGGTTCAACAACGAGGGCTCGGCGGCCGTGGCGGAGCGTCTGGCGGGTCGCGAGGCGGTCTTCAGGACCGTCGTGGGCGTCAACATCGGCAAGACCAAGGTCGTGCCGGAGGCCGAGGCCGTCGGCGACTACGTGAAGTCCACGGAGCGGCTTGCCCCGTACGCCGACTACCTGGTGGTCAATGTCTCTTCACCGAACACGCCCGGCCTGCGGAATCTGCAGGCGGTGGATCATCTGCGACCGCTGCTGAGCGCCGTCCGCGAGGCCGCCGACCAGGCCGTGCCCGAGCGCCGCGTCCCACTCCTGGTGAAGATCGCGCCCGATCTCGCCGACGAGGACATCGACGCCGTCGCCGACCTCGCCGTGGAGCTCGGCCTGGACGGGATCATCGCCACGAACACGACCATCGCGCGCGAGGGGCTCGGTTTGACATCCGAACCTTCCCTCGTGAAGGAGACCGGCGGCCTCTCCGGTGCGCCGCTGAAATCGCGCTCCCTGGAGGTGCTGCGTCGCCTCTACGCGCGCGTGGGCGACGACGTCACGCTTGTGGGCGTCGGCGGCATCGAGAACGCCGAGGACGTCTGGCAGCGCATCCTGGCCGGTGCCACCCTGGTCCAGGGCTACAGCGCCTTCATCTACGAGGGCCCCTTCTGGAGCCGCGCGATCCACAAGGGACTCGCCGCCCGCCTCCGTACGAGTCCGTACGCCACCCTCGCCGACGCGGTCGGCGCCGACGTGAAGGAGACCGCGTGAGCCTGGAACCATTCGGTATGCGCCTTCGCCGGGCCATGGACGAGCGCGGCCCGCTCTGCGTCGGCATCGACCCGCATGCCTCGCTGCTCACCGACTGGGGCCTGAACGACGACATCGCGGGCCTGGAGCGCTTCAGCCGCACCGTCGTCGAGGCGCTGGCCGACCGGGTCGCCGTACTGAAGCCGCAGAGCGCGTTCTTCGAGCGCTTCGGGTCGCGCGGCATCGCCGTACTGGAGAAGTCGGTCGAGGAGGCACGGGCCGCCAGGGCGCTCGTCGTCATGGACGCCAAGCGCGGCGACATCGGCTCGACCATGGCCGCGTACGCCTCCGCCTTCCTGGAGAAGGGTTCGCCGCTGTTCTCGGACGCGCTGACCGTTTCCCCGTACCTCGGCTACGGATCGCTGAAGCCGGCCGTCGAGCTCGCGCGGGAGAGCGGTGCCGGGCTGTTCGTGCTCGCGCTCACCTCCAACCCGGAGGGCGGCGAGGTGCAGCACGCGGTACGGCCCGACGACGCGGCCCGCCGGAACGTCGGCGCCACGATGCTCGCGCACCTCGCCGAGGAGAACGCGGGCCAGACGCCCATGGGCTCCTTCGGCGCGGTCGTGGGCGCCACGCTGGGCGATCTGTCCTCGTACGACCTCGAGATCAATGGGCCGCTCCTCGCGCCCGGCATCGGCGCCCAGGGCGCGACCCCGGCCGATCTTCCGGGCGTCTTCGGGGCGGCGGTGCGCCGTGTGGTGCCGAACGTCAGCCGGGGTGTTCTGCGTCACGGACCCGATGTCGGCGCGCTACGCGCGTCCGCGGACCGGTTCGCGGAGGACATCAGGGCGGCCGTGGCGGCGGCCTAGCGTCTTCGGCGAGGTCCTCGTGGACGTCCCACGTCTGAATACATCCTCAAATCCGGAGGATTATGTCCCGAATGTCGGGTTCAATGGAGGCTGACCAGGACTTTTCCGCTGTTCTCGCTGACTCCGGCGGACTTGGCCGCTAGTCTCCGACGAGTGGGGGCACCTCCCACACTTTTAAGGCAGTGGGGGAGGACGGGCAAGAAGCGTTGCTCGTTGCTCCCCAGGTGTGGGGCGACTAGGTTCCTCACCGGTCCGTATCCGACAGTTCGACATCCGAGGTGACGTAGGCGTGGCTCTTCCGCCCCTTACCCCTGAACAGCGCGCAGCCGCGCTCGAAAAGGCCGCCGCGGCTCGCCGGGAGCGGGCCGAGGTCAAGAATCGACTCAAGCACTCCGGCGCCTCCCTCCACGAGGTCATCAAGCAGGGCCAGGAGAACGACGTCATCGGCAAGATGAAGGTCTCCGCTCTCCTGGAGTCCCTGCCTGGCGTGGGCAAGGTCCGCGCCAAGCAGATCATGGAGCGACTCGGGATCTCCGAGAGCCGTCGCGTGCGTGGCCTCGGCTCCAACCAGATCGCGTCTCTTGAGCGCGAGTTCGGCGGCGGTGCCGCCTGACGTTCTCGGGCACTCCTGAGAACCTGGATAATCGCTGCATGGCTGCAACATCCCGGGGGACGACCCCCGTACCCCCGGAATCACGTCCGCGGCTGACCGTGCTCTCCGGCCCCTCCGGGGTCGGCAAGAGCACGGTCGTCGCTCATATGCGCAAGGAACACCCCGAGGTCTGGCTCTCGGTGTCGGCGACGACCCGGGGGCCGCGCCCCGGTGAGCAGCACGGTGTCCAGTACTTCTTCGTCAGCGACGAGGAAATGGACAAGCTGATCGCCAACGGCGAGCTGCTCGAGTGGGCTGAGTTCGCCGGCAACCGCTACGGCACCCCGCGGGGCGCCGTGATGGAACGGCTGGAGGCCGGCGAGCCCGTCCTGCTGGAGATCGACCTCCAGGGCGCGCGTCTGGTCCGCGAGTCGATGCCCGAGGCCCAGCTGGTGTTCCTGGCTCCTCCCTCCTGGGAGGAGCTGGTGCGCAGACTCACCGGGCGGGGCACCGAGCCGCCCGAGGTGATCGAGCGCCGACTGGCCGCTGCGAAGATCGAGCTGGTGGCCGAGTCGGAGTTCGACGTCACCCTGGTCAACACCTCCGTCGAGGACGTGGCGCGTGAGCTGCTAGCCTTGATGGACGTAGTGTGATCGTTTTCGATCTCATCCCATCTTTCGGAAGGTAGAGCGTGTCCTCTTCCATTGCCGCGCCCGAGGGCATCATCAACCCGCCGATCGACGAGCTCCTCGAGGCCACCGACTCGAAGTACAGCCTCGTGATCTACGCGGCCAAGCGGGCCCGTCAGATCAACGCGTACTACTCGCAGCTCGGCGAAGGTCTCCTCGAGTACGTCGGTCCGCTCGTGGACACGCATGTCCACGAGAAGCCGCTCTCGATCGCCCTGCGCGAGATCAACGCGGGTCTGCTGACGTCCGAGGCCGTTGAGGGCCCGGCGCAGTAAGTAATATCTGCAGATTGCAGCAGGCTTTTCCACAGGCCCGGCAGCCCGGCTGTCGGGCCTGTGGTGTGTCATGAGTACGTACACGTTCGCAGGTGCAGGTGAGACGAGCCCGGGGAGAGACGGTGGACAAGCCGAAGGTCGTGCTGGGAGTCAGCGGCGGCATCGCCGCGTACAAGGCGTGCGAGCTGCTGCGCCGGCTGACCGAATCGGGGCATGACGTACGTGTCGTACCGACCGAGTCGGCGCTCCACTTCGTCGGCGCCGCGACCTGGTCCGCGCTCTCCGGCCACCCCGTCTCGACCGAGGTCTGGTCCGATGTGCATGAGGTCCCGCACGTCCGTATCGGCCAGGAAGCCGATCTGGTGGTCGTGGCGCCCGCCACCGCGGACATGCTGGCGAAGGCGGCCCACGGCCTGGCCGACGATCTGCTGACCAACACCCTGCTCACCGCCCGCTGCCCCGTCGTCTTCGCCCCCGCCATGCACACCGAGATGTGGGAGCACCCGGCCACGCAGGAGAACGTGGCGACGCTGCGCCGCCGCGGTGTCGTTGTCATCGAGCCCGCCGTCGGCCGTCTGACGGGCGTCGACACGGGCAAGGGCCGGCTGCCGGAGCCCGGCGAGATCTTCGAGATCTGTCGCCGGGTGCTGGCGCGCGGGGCCGTCGTTCCCGATCTGGCGGGCCGCCATGTCGTGGTCAGCGCCGGCGGTACGCGCGAGCCGCTCGACCCGGTCCGCTTCCTCGGCAACCGCTCCTCCGGCAAGCAGGGGTACGCCCTCGCGCGTACCGCCGCGGCCCGGGGTGCCCGGGTCACGCTGATCGCCGCGAACACCGGGATGCCGGACCCGGCGGGCGTGGACGTCGTGCCGGTCGAGACGGCCGTCCAGCTGCGCGAAGCGGTGCTGAAGGCCGCTGCGGACGCCGACGCGGTGGTGATGGCGGCGGCCGTCGCGGACTTCCGGCCGGCGGCGTACGCGGCCGGAAAGATCAAGAAGAAGGACGGCCAGGACCCGGATCCGATCACCCTGGTCCGTAATCCCGACATCCTCGCCGAGATATCCGCCGAGCGCGCCCGCTCCGGCCAGGTGATCGTCGGCTTCGCCGCCGAGACGGACGACGTCCTGGCCAATGGGCGGACGAAGCTGGAGCGCAAGGGGTGCGATCTCCTCGTCGTGAACGAGGTGGGGGAGCGCAAGACCTTCGGCTCCGAGGAGAACGAAGCGGTCGTGCTCGGCGCCGACGGCAGCGAGACCCCCGTGCCGTACGGGCCCAAGGAAGCTCTGGCCGAGACGGTGTGGGATCTTGTGGCGCGACGCCTGGAGTGAATGCCCCGTCTTCCCGGAGTGCGTTCCGGAGCCCTCGAGCGTTCCGGAACGCGTTCCGGAACGAATGCCTGATTCGTTCCGTCGAAAGTGGTCCATCGGGCTTCCAAAACCGGCGAATTCGGGCCTGGGAGCCTGGCGGAGACCTGGTGTCGTTGGGCAGAATGCCCGTGCCGCAGGTCACAGGTCTTCCGAGTCGCGAGACGGGGTGGACCCGCGGTCGAGCGTGACCGATAAACTGACCCCCGGACGACAGCGGGCGCAGCCCCCGATCCGTCCACCAATGATCAGCCAGCAGCCGCTGCAACCCCAGGGAGCGTTGTGTCCCGTCGTCTGTTCACCTCGGAGTCTGTGACCGAGGGTCACCCCGACAAGATCGCTGACCAGATCAGCGACACCATTCTCGACGCGCTTCTGCGCGAGGACCCGAAGTCCCGGGTCGCCGTCGAGACGCTGATCACGACCGGCCTCGTGCACGTGGCGGGCGAGGTCACGACCAAGGCGTACGCGCCGATCGCGCAGCTGGTGCGCGACAAGATCCTCGAGATCGGTTACGACTCCTCGAAGAAGGGCTTCGACGGCGCCTCCTGCGGCGTGTCGGTGTCGATCGGCGCGCAGTCCCCGGACATCGCGCAGGGCGTCGACACGGCGTACGAGACGCGTGTCGAGGGCGACGAGGACGAGCTGGACAAGCAGGGCGCGGGCGACCAGGGCCTGATGTTCGGTTACGCGACCGACGAGACGCCCGAATTGATGCCGCTGCCGATCCACCTGGCGCACCGCCTGTCGAAGCGACTCTCCGAGGTCCGCAAGAACGGGACGATCCCCTACCTGCGCCCCGACGGCAAGACCCAGGTCACCATCGAGTACGACGGCGACAAGGCCGTCCGCCTCGACACGGTGGTCGTCTCCTCGCAGCACGCCCAGGACATCGACCTGGACTCGCTCCTGGCCCCCGACATCCGCGAGTTCGTGGTCGAGCCGGAGCTCAAGGCCCTCCTGGACGACGGCATCAAGCTGGACACCGAGGGCTACCGCCTGCTGGTGAACCCCACCGGCCGCTTCGAGATCGGCGGCCCGATGGGCGACGCCGGCCTCACCGGCCGCAAGATCATCATCGACACGTACGGCGGCATGGCCCGCCACGGCGGCGGTGCCTTCTCCGGCAAGGACCCGTCCAAGGTGGACCGCTCGGCGGCGTACGCGATGCGCTGGGTCGCCAAGAACGTCGTGGCGGCAGGCCTCGCCACCCGCTGCGAGGTCCAGGTCGCCTACGCCATCGGCAAGGCCGAGCCCGTCGGCCTCTTCGTCGAGACCTTCGGCACCGCCAAGATCGACGCCGAGAAGATCGAAAAGGCGATCAGCGAGGTCTTCGACCTGCGCCCCGCCGCGATCATCCGCGACCTCGACCTGCTGCGCCCGATCTACTCCCAGACCGCGGCGTACGGCCACTTCGGGCGTGCACTGGACGACTTCACGTGGGAGAAGACGGACCGAGTGGAGGCGCTGCGGAGGGCGGCTGGGCTGTAGTTCCCGGCTCCTGCTGTAGTTTCCGGCTCTTTCCGAGGCCCGGTGTCCCTGAGGGGCGCCGGGCCTCGGTGCGTCGGCCGGCTCGTCTCGCTGTCAGTGGCGTCTGGTACCAATGCTGGTGTGAGCAGCGAGAACGGGCAGGGCGACGGGGCGGGGGGTGTGCCGCCCGAACAGCTTGCGCTTATTCGGGAGAGCGTGCGGAAGGCCAAGGCGCCGCGAGCCAAGCCGCGAACGTGGCGGGGGGCCGCAGTCGCCAAAGAGTTGCCCGTTGCTCGTGTGCTCGTCGACAAGGGTGTGCTGCATCTTGATCGGTACTTCGACTATGCGGTTCCGGAGGAGTTGGACGCCGATGCCCAGCCCGGGGTGCGGGTGCGGGTGCGGTTCGGGGCCGGGCGGCATCGGGTGCGGGAAGGGCGGCGTGAGGGTGGGGGGCTGATCGACGGGTTTCTCATCGAGCGGCTTGCCGAGTCCGATTACTCGGGGCCACTTGCCGCGCTGGCCCAAGTCGTCTCGCCCGAGCCCGTGTTGAGTGAGGAGCTGCTGGGGCTCGCGCGGGCCGTGGCCGATCGGTACGTGGGGAGTGTGGCCGATGTGCTGCAACTGGCCGTGCCGCCGCGGAACGCGCGTGCGGAAAGCAAGCCGTCGCCGTCGCCGCTGCCGGTGCCCGAGATACCTGACGCCAGGTCATGGGCGCGGTACGGGCGCGGGGATGTCTTCGTACGCTCGCTCGCGGCGGGCGGGGCACCGCGAGCCGTGTGGAACGCGCTGCCCGGGCCCGAGTGGGCCGACGAACTCGCGCGGGCCGTCGGGGCGACGCTCGCTTCGGGGCGTGGCGCGCTGGTCGTCGTGCCGGATGGGCGCGCCGTCGCCCGGGTGGACGCCGCGCTGACCTCGCTGCTGGGGGAGGGGCGGCATGCGGTGCTGACGGCCGAGGCCGGGCCTGAGAAGCGGTACCGGCAGTGGCTCGCGGTGCGGCGGGGGTCCGTACGGGCTGTGGTGGGGACCCGGGCCGCCATGTTCGCGCCCGTACGGGATCTGGGACTCGTGGCCATCTGGGACGACGGGGACGACAGCCACAGCGAGCCGCACGCGCCGCAGCCGCATGCGCGGGAAGTGCTGCTGTTGCGGGCCGCCCATGACAAGTGCGCGTTCCTGCTGGGGAGTTGGAGCTGCACCGTCGAGGCCGCGCAGCTCGTCGAGAGCGGCTGGGCGGCGCCGCTCGTCGCCGAGCGCGAGCAGGTGCGGGCGGCGGCTCCCCTCGTACGGACCGTGAGTGACGGGGACCTCGCGCGGGACGAGGCGGCCCGGGCGGCGCGGCTGCCCACGCTCGCCTGGCAGGTCGTACGAGAAGGGCTGCGGCACGGTCCCGTACTGGTGCAGGTGCCCCGGCGTGGCTACGTACCCCGGATGGCGTGTGCACAGTGCCGGGCGCCCGCGCGGTGCCGGCACTGTGCCGGACCCTTGGAGGGGCAGGACGCCGGGGGCCTGAGATGTGGGTGGTGCGGACGCGGTGAGGAGGCCTGGCACTGTCCCGAATGTGGTGGGTTCCGGTTGCGGGCGCAGGTTGTGGGGGCGCGGCGGACCGCCGAGGAGCTGGGGCGCGCGTTTCCCGCCGTGCCTGTGCGGACCTCGGGGCGCGAGCAGGTGCTGGACACGGTGCCGGGGGCGCCCGCGCTCGTCGTGAGCACCCCGGGGGCGGAGCCCGTCGCCGAGGGTGGTTATGCGGCGGCGTTGCTGCTCGACGGCTGGGCGATGCTGGGGCGGCCCGATCTACGGGCGGGCGAGGACGCCCTGCGGCGGTGGATCGGGGCGGCTTCGCTGGTACGACCGCAGGAGGCCGGAGGGAAAGTGGTGGTCGTCGCCGAGCCGACGCTGCGGCCCGTGCAGGCGCTGGTGCGCTGGGATCCCGTAGGGCATGCGGTCCGTGAGCTGGCCGAACGGGCCGAGCTGGGGTTCCCGCCGGTGTCGCGGATGGCTGCCGTGTCCGGAACGCCGGAGGCACTCGCCGGGTTCCTGGCCGCGGTCGAACTGCCCGGCGACGCCGAGGTGTTGGGGCCGGTGCCGTTGCCCGTCACAGAAGCGGGGCGACCACGGCGTATGGGGGCGTCGCCGGTCGGGGAGCGTTGGGAGCGGGCGTTGATCCGGGTGCCGCCGGGCAGCGGGGCGGCGCTGGCTTCCGCGCTGAAGTTCGCGCAGGCGGCTCGAATGGCCCAAGGGGGGAGTGACGTCGTACGGGTTCGGATTGATCCGCCGGACATTGGGTGAGCGGGCGGCAAGGAAGTCGATGCTCGTCCGCCTGCCAACGCTCGCCTGCCCCCCGACGCGCGTCTGCCTCCCGACGGACCGTCGGGAGGCAGACGAAGGGGGCGGTGGCTGGGGGTCAGCCGCTGCGCGGGCCCGGGAAGGCGCTTGGCCGCGCCTCGTCGCGGAGGGTGGGGCTGCCGGCCGTCGGCTGGGTGGGCAGCGGCGTGGAGCGGGCCGCGGGGACCGTGGGCATGCCGGCGTTGACGGGGACCGTGCGGGAGCCCGACGGTTCCGTGGCGCGCTCGGCCTCGGCGGCGGCCTGGGCGGCGGCGCGGCGTGCGCCGTAGCGGCGGTGCACCGCCTGTTTTGTGACTCCGAGTGCGGAGCCCACCGCGTCCCACGAGAAACCCAGTGAGCGATCGAAGTCCACGGCGGCCGTGACCAGGGTCTCGACACTGTCCCGCAGCTCCTGGGCGAGGCGGACGGTCGGGGCGGGGGCGCGTCCGTAGACGACGAAGCCTGTGGACGGGCCGGAGCGGCGCGGGCGGTAGACGTTGCCCAACTGGGCGGTGAGCGTGCGCAGTGCGTCCACCTGCCGGCGGACCCGCTCGATGTCCCGCACCAGCAAGTGCAGGCTGGCCCGAGCCTGGGCGTCGTGGGTTGCGTGGTCGGCCATGAACAAGCCTCTCGAACCGGCGTTGAAAAGGATCGGGCCGCTGGTGCGGCCCGTTGTGGTCAACTCTTTCTTGACCAACGCGTGTGCACTCCGCTGGTCACGGTGTGGGGGCGTGTGGGCATTTGCGTGCGCTCCTGGGGGTGGGGTGCGCTGTCGGCTCGGCGTCGGCGAGGATCCTGTGACCTGCGGCCGTCGCCGGTCGGTCTAAATTGCGTTGCGGGGCAGTTCCCGAGCGTTCTAGCGTCAGGGGTGACTTCTCACCTTCACGCTCTCTGCTTCGATGCGAACGACCCGCCCCGTCTCGCGCGCTTCTGGGCCGGCTTCCTGGGCTGGAAGGTGTCCGACGACTTCTCCGAGGGCATCGTGCTTCTGCCGAGCGATGACACCGGGTTCCGGATGCGTTTTCTTCCGAGCCAGGCGAAGAAGACCGGCCAGAACCAGCTGCACTTCGATCTGACGAGCACATCCCTTGATGACCAGCAGGAGACGGTGGCGAGGGCGCTTGAGCTGGGCGCCCGGCACATCGACGTCGGTCAGAGCCCGGAGGAGGGCCATGTGGTGCTCGCCGATCCCGAGGGCAATGAGTTCTGCGTCATCGAGCCGGGCAACAACTTCCTCGCCGACTGCGGATTCATCGGAGCGCTCGCGTGCGACGGTTCGCAGGACGTCGGGTACTTCTGGAGCCGGGCGCTGGGCTGGCCGTTGGTCTGGGACCAGGACCAGGAGACCGCGATCCGCTCGCCGCACGGCGGCCCGAAGATCACGTGGGGCGGTCCGCCACTGATGCCGAAGACCGGGAAGAACCGGCTGCATTTCGACCTCGCGCCACCCGCCCACGGTGATCAGCAAGCGGAGGTCGACCGTCTTGTCTCGCTGGGGGCGACTCGAATCGACATCGGCCAGGGCGAGGTCGGCTGGGTGGTGATGGCCGATCCCGACGGCCATGAGTTCTGTGTGCTGAGCTCCCGATGACCGGCGTTCGCGATACTGGTTCCATGCAGGCGACTACGGTGCTGGTGGAGGGCGAGAGTGACCGGGTGGCGGTCGAGACGCTGGCCGGTCGCGTTGGCCATGATCTGACAGCCCGGCGGGTGACGGTCGTGCCGATGGGAGGCGCGACCAGCATCGTCCACTTCCTCGACCGCTACGGCCCGGGCGGCGCAGGCCACCGGTTGCTCGGCCTGTGTGACGCGGGGGAGTCGGGCGGCGTCGCCACCGCGCTCGCCCGGGCAGGTATCGGGTCCGGTTCGCTGGACGAACTCGGGTTCCACGTCTGTCACGCCGACCTGGAGGACGAACTCATCCGCTGCCTCGGGGCCGACGCCGTGCTCGACGTCATCGAGGCTCAGGGCCAGCTCGCCTCGTTCCGGATCCTCCAACGCCAGCCGGCACAGCGAGAGCGGCCGATAACGGCGCAGTTGCGCCGGTTCTTCGGGGGACGCAGCGGTCACAAGGTCCGCTACGCGCGGCTGCTCGTGGACGCGTTGCCGGCCGGGCAGGCGCCCCCGCCGCTCGCCCGGCTCGTCGCATCCTTCTGATGTGCTCGACGGCCACGTAGCCCTTGCTGTCGTCGGCGGCATTCCCGCCGCGGTCGTGGGATCTTTCGCGTCCTGCCGCCATAGACTTGTGCGTTGCCCGCGTCCAACCCTCGCCCGAGAGGCCCGAACCACCCCATGAAGCTCGTCTTCGCCGGTACACCCGAGGTCGCCGTTCCCGCTCTGGATGCCCTGATCGCCTCCGGGCGGCATGAGGTGGCCGCCGTCGTCACCCGGCCCGACGCACCGGCCGGGCGCGGGCGGAGGCTGGTCGCGAGCCCGGTCGCCGAGCGGGCCGAGGAGGCCGGGATCGAGGTGCTGAAGCCCACTAAGCCGCGGGACCCGGAGTTCCTCGAGCGGCTGCGGGAGATCGGGCCCGACTGCTGCCCCGTCGTCGCGTACGGGGCGCTGCTGCCCCGGGTGGCACTCGACATCCCCGCCCACGGCTGGGTCAATCTGCACTTCTCGCTGCTGCCCGCCTGGCGCGGGGCGGCGCCCGTGCAGCACGCGGTGATGGCGGGGGACGAGATCACGGGTGCGTCCACGTTCCTGATCGAGGAGGGGCTCGACTCCGGGCCCGTGTACGGGACCGTCACCGAAGAGGTACGGCCCACCGACACCAGCGGAGATCTCCTGACCCGGCTCGCCTTCGCGGGCGCCGGGCTGCTCGTCGCGACGATGGACGGGATCGAGGACGGCACGCTCAAGGCCGTACCGCAGCCGGCGGAGGGCGTCACGATCGCCCCGAAGATCACCGTCGAGGATGCGGAGATCGACTGGGCCGCGCCCGCGTTGCGCGTCGACCGGGTGGTGCGTGGGTGCACCCCGGCACCCGGCGCCTGGACCGTCTTCCGTGGCGAGCGGCTCAAGCTCATCCAGGTCGCGCTCGTGCCCGAGCGCGCGGACCTCGCCCCGGGCGAGCTGTCCGTCGCCAAGAACAACGTGTACGTCGGCACCGGCTCGCACGCCGTCGAACTCCTGTGGGTCCAGGCCCAGGGCAAGAAGCCGATGCGCGCGGCGGACTGGGCACGCGGGGTACGGATCGCCTCCGACGAGCGGGTCGGGGTCTAAGCGGCCTCGGGGATGGGGAGCACGCCCCCACGCCGCCCGGCACGGCACCTCACCGCACTGCCGAAACGGCCGAGTAGGCCCACTACGAGGCCGTTCCGGCAGCACGCCGATGCACCGCACCGAACGACGCGGGAACGCACCCCCCATCCCCGAGGCCGCTTAGGAGGGGCCCAGGAGGGGGCGACGTACGCTGGACTGGTATCCCTTCCAAGATCCGGAGCACCTTTTACGTGAACGAGCAGGACCGTCGTCGTCGCCCGCAGGGCAAGCCTCACCGTCGTCCGAAGAAGGACCCCGTGCGGATGCTCGCCTTCGAGGCCTTGCGGGCCGTGGACGAGCGGGACGCGTACGCCAATCTCGTCCTGCCACCGCTGTTGCGGAAGGCGCGGCAGAAGGGGGACTTCGACGGGCGGGACGCGGCGCTGGCAACGGAGTTGGTGTACGGGACGCTGCGTCGGCAGGGGACGTACGACGCCGTCATCGCGGCCTGTGTGGACCGGCCGCTCAGTGAGGTCGACCCTCCCGTGCTCGATGTGCTGAGCCTTGGTGTGCATCAGTTGCTCGGTACGCGCATTCCCAGCCATGCCGCCGTGTCCGCCTCCGTCGAGCTCGCCCGGGTCGTACTCGGTGACGGGCGGGCCAAGTTCGTCAACGCCGTTCTGCGGAAGGTCGCGCAGCACGACCTCGACGGGTGGCTGGAGCGGGTGGCGCCGCCGTACGACGACGACCCCGAGGACCATCTCGCCGTCGTGCACTCGCACCCTCGGTGGATCGTCTCCGCGCTGTGGGACTCCCTCGGGGGCGGGCGCGACGGGATCGAGGACCTCCTCACGGCCGACAACGAGCGGCCCGAGGTGACCCTCGTCGCCCGGCCCGGACGCGCCACGGCCGGGGAACTTCGCGACGCGCTCGGTGACGAGGCCGCGTTGCCCGGGCGCTGGTCGCCGTACGCCGTGCGGCTCTCCGAGGGCGGCGAACCGGGCGCCATCGAAGCCGTACGCGAGGGCCGGGCCGGCGTCCAGGACGAGGGCAGCCAGCTGGTGGCGCTCGCCCTCGCGGGCGCGCCCCTCGAGGGGCCCGACAAGGCGTGGCTCGACGGCTGTGCGGGGCCGGGCGGCAAGGCGGCGCTGCTCGCCGGGCTCGCCGCCGAGCGCGGGGCCGTACTGCTCGCCGCCGAGAAGCAGCCGCACCGGGCCGGGCTCGTGGCCAGGGCGCTCGCCGGGAACCCGGGGCCGTACCAGGTCATCGCGGCCGACGGTACACGTCCGCCGTGGCGGCCCGGCTCCTTCGACCGCGTCCTGATGGACGTACCGTGCACGGGACTCGGCGCCCTGCGCCGCCGCCCAGAGGCCCGCTGGCGGCGCCGCCCCGACGACCTGGACGCCTTCGCTCCGCTGCAGCGCGGGCTGCTGCGCACGGCGCTCGCGTCGGTACGGGTCGGCGGGGTCGTCGCCTACGTCACCTGCTCGCCGCACCTCGCCGAGACCCGCGCGGTCGTCGACGACGCCCTGAAGCAGTACGACGGCTCCGCCGAACTGCTCGACGCCCGGCCGCAGTTGCCCGGCGTACCGGCACTGGGCGACGGCCCCGACGTACAACTGTGGCCGCATCTGCACGGGACGGACGCTATGTATCTGGCGCTGATCCGCCGGACCGGCTGACGAGATGCCGTGGCGTTAATGCCGTGGTGCTGGTGAAGCTGCCGGTTTCTGGTTCGGGACGTACGTTGCCTTTATGACGTGGCGTAAGAATGTCAACGGGACCCTGAGGCGGCTCACCGGCTACGAAATCCGTCGTCCGAGGCCGGCGAAGTCCTCACCGATGTCCGCATCAACGTCCCCACGGACTTCCCCGCGGAATTCCCCGCAAAGGTCGGAGACGGCTCCCGGCCCCACATTCCCCGCCGACTACGACGACACAGCCAAGGACATCATCCGGGCCGTGTCTCCCTACACGATGACCTCGCCCGAACGGCTCAATGCCCTGATTCTGGCCACCCGTTACGTCAGTCGGCACAACATCGCCGGCGACATCGTCGAGTGCGGAGTGTGGCGGGGCGGCAGTATGCAGGCGGCCGCCCGCACCCTGCTGAGCCTGCATGACACCGGGCGGCACCTGTACCTCTTCGATACGTTCGAGGGCATGCCGGCGCCGACCGACAAGGACCTTCGCCGGGACGGTGAATTCGCCGGGGATCTGCTCGCCAGACAGGACAGGAGCCGCCCCATCTGGGCGGTCGCCACGCTGGAGGACGTCAAAGAGGGCTTCGAAAGGATTCCGTACCCCGCGGATCGCGTGCATTTCGTCCAGGGGCTTGTGGAGGACACCATTCCCGCCGCGGCCCCCGAGCGGATTTCGATCCTGCGGCTCGACACCGACTGGTACGCATCGACGCGCCATGAACTCGAGTATCTCTACCCGCGGTTGGTCAGCGGCGGCGTTCTCCTCATCGACGACTATGGCTGGTGGCAGGGATCGAAATGCGCGGTGGACGAATTCCTGGAGAAGACCGGAGCCCGGCTCCTCCTGCTCCGCATGGATGAGGGCCGTATCGCGGTCAAGCCATAGGGCCGGCAGGCGGGGCCCGACAGGAAGGGCTCTACTCCGACGGGCCGCCCGGCCGCGACGCCGGTTCCGGGGTGGTGCCCTTGACCGCTGTCGGCGGGGCCGCCCCGCTGTTCTCCCGGGCCAGTCGGTGCGGCCACCACACCTTCGGGCCGACGTCCAGGAACAGGGACGTGACCAGGATCGAGCGGACGATGAACGTGTCGAGGAGGACGCCGAGGGCCACGGCGAAGCCGATCTCCGCGAAGGCCACCATGGGGAGAGTGCCGAGGGCGGCGAAGGTGCCGGCCAGGACCAGGCCCGCCGAGGTGATGACGGCTCCGGTCGCGGCCAGGCCCGTCACCACGCCGGGGCGGGTGCCCTGCCGGGCCGCCTCCTCGCGGATGCGGGTGGTCAGGAAGATGTTGTAGTCGATGCCCAGCGCCACCAGGAACACGAAGACGAAGAGCGGGAAGTCCGTCGACTCGCCCGCGTAGTCGAAGAGGTACCGGAACGCGAGCGCACTGATCCCCAGCGCGGCGGCGAACGACAGCACCACCGTGCCGATCAGCAGAAGCGGTGCGATCAGGGCGCGCAGCAGCGCACCGAGGATCAGCAGCACGACCACCAGTACGAGCGGGATGATCAGTATGTTGTCGTGGGTCGTCGCCTCGTCCATGTCCAGCAGAGCCGCCGTACCGCCGCCCACCTGGGCGTCCGCTTCGGGCACCGCGTGCACGGCGTCCCGTACCCGCTCCACCGTCTCCTTCGCGGCCTCGCTGTCCGCGGGCGCGGTCATCGTGGCCTCGAAGAGGACCCTGCCCTCGAACTGCGGTTTCGCGCCCGGTGGCGGGCCCAGGGACTCCGGTACGACACCGGACGTGCCGGCGACCGCCTGGCCCACCTCTTCGGCCTGCGCCTGGTTGCTGATGACGACCAGCGGATCGCCGCTGCCCGCCGGGAAGTAGCGCGCGGACACCTCCTGACCGACGATCGAGTCGGGTTTGTCGGTGAAGGCGTCGGCGTTGCTGAGTCCCTCCGCCCGCATCTGGAGCAGGCCGAGCGACAGCAGCGCGAGCGCCGCCGCCGTGACGCCCCAGATCATGCGCGGGCGGCGGGCGATACGGCGGCCCATGCGGGCCCAGAGGCCGCGTTCGGTCGGGTCGGGCGCACCGAAGTGCGGGATCACCGGCCAGAAGATCCAGCGACCGAAGATCACGAGCAGTGCGGGGAACAGGGTGAGCATCGCGATCAGCGCCACCGCGACACCGATGGCGGCGACCGGGCCGAGGCCCCTCGTCGAGTTCATCTCGGCGGCGAGCAGGACCAGCATGCTCAGGACGACCGTGGCGCCGGACGCGATCACCGCCGGGCCCGCCCGGTGCAGGGCCAGCGCCATGGCCTCGTGGCGGTCCTCGTGGCGGCGCAGCTCCTCCCGGTAGCGGGCGACCAGGAGCAGGGCGTAGTCCGTCCCGGCGCCGAACACCAGGACCGTGAGGATGCCCGCGCTCTGGCCGTTGACGGTCAGACCCGCGTTCTCCGCCAGGAAGTAGATCAGCGCCTGCGAGGTGAACAGCGCGACGATCACCCCGAGCAGCGGGACGAGGAGCAGCGTCGGGCTGCGATAGGTGAGCAGCAGCATCACGATGACGACGGCCATCGCCGAGAACAGCAGCGTCGAGTCGATGCCCTCGAAGGCCTCGGAGAAGTCCGCGGACGTACCGCCCGGGCCCGTGATGTGCACGGCCAGTCCGTCGCCGCCCTCGCCGACGTCCGCACGGATCGAGTCGACCGCGGGCGCGATCCGCTCCCAGCCCTTCTCGTCCATCGTGATCGGCACGAAGACCTGGGCCGCCCGCGGATCGGCGTCCCGGTCGAACGTCGGCCCCCGGGTCTCCGCTCCGCGGATGCCGTGGTCGCGCAGCTCCTTGAGCTGGCCTACGTCCTCGGAGATCTGCGCCCGGTCCTGTGCCGTGAGGCCGCTCTCACGGGCGTACACGACGATCGCGGGGATCTGCTCCGGCCTGAAGTCCTCGGAGGCCTCCAGGACTTGGGTCGACTCCGCGGATCCGGGCAGCCAGGACGCCGCGTCATTGTCCTGTGCGTCGGTGAGCTTCTGAGCGAACGGCGCCGTGAGCACCAGCACCACCAGCCACAGCGCCACCACCAGCCACTTGGCGCGCCGCCCGCACACCAGGTGCGCGATGCCTCGCTTCGGCCGGTCTCGTACGTCCTTCTGCTGGTCTCGTACGTCCGTCATGGCCACCCCCGTAGCCGTACGTGGAGCCCGTGGGCGGCCCAGAATGGCACGCCCTCACGGGAAGCCGCATACGCAGAACGGACTAGATCCGGACCGAGGGGAACAACCCCCGGAGGGCATGGCACGCTTAGAGCATGGCCGTGCAGATCAACCCCAGCATTTTGTCCGCCGACTTCGCTCGCCTCGCCGAGGAGGCAGAGGCGGTCGAGGGGGCCGACTGGCTCCATGTGGATGTGATGGACAACCATTTCGTCCCGAACCTCACGCTCGGTGTGCCGGTCGTAGAGTCCCTGGCGCGTGCTACGGACACGCCGCTGGACTGCCATCTGATGATCGAGGACGCCGATCGCTGGGCGCCGCAGTACGTAGAAGCGGGCGCCGGTTCCGTCACCTTTCAT
The DNA here is from genome assembly GCF_054783935.1 of Streptomyces pseudoechinosporeus. Lineage (NCBI taxonomy): Bacteria > Bacillati > Actinomycetota > Actinomycetes > Kitasatosporales > Streptomycetaceae > Streptomyces > Streptomyces pseudoechinosporeus. Next base: position 99,045 of record NZ_BAAGPS010000001.1, on the reverse strand, counting down.
GTGGAGGCTGCCGCCGCTCCGGTGCGGCTCGCCCGTGAGATCCGGGCCAAGGGCGCCCGTGCCTCCATGGCCCTCAAGCCCGCGACGCCGATCGAGCCGTACGAGGATCTCCTCGCCGAACTCGACATGCTGCTGATCATGACCGTCGAGCCGGGCTTCGGAGGCCAGGCCTTCCTCGACATCATGCTCCCGAAGATCCGCCGGACCCGCGAGTTGATCTCCAAGCACGGCCTCGAGCTCTGGCTCCAGGTCGACGGCGGAGTCTCGGCCGAGACCATCGAGCGCTGCGCCGAGGCCGGGGCCGATGTCTTCGTGGCGGGTTCGGCGGTGTACGGGGCATCGGACCCGGCCGAGGCTGTACGTGCATTGCGCAGCCAGGCGGAGGCGGTGATGGCCCAGGCGGCCTGGGCGTGCGGCCACTGAGCCACCGCCAGGCCAAGGGAACGTGAACGCCGCCCATCAGGGCTGATCAAGGACGCCGGATCTGCAAGGATGAACGGCGAATCCAGAGTGTGAACAGCAGTGAGGAGATCGCCGTGTCGGGTATGTCGGCGGGCCGGTCAGCCATGCGGATGGGGCCCGCTGAGCTGGTGCAGGCGGCGGCCATGGCCCGCCGCTTCTACCTCGAGGGCAAGTCCAAGATCCAGATCGCCGAGGAGTTCGGCGTCAGCCGCTTCAAGGTGGCCCGGGTCCTGGAGACCGCTCTCGAACGGGATCTGGTGAGGATCGAGATCCGTGTCCCCGCAGAGTTGGACGCGGAGCGCTCCGACGCGCTGCGCGCCCGCTACGGCCTCAGGCACGCCGTCGTGGTGGAGTCCCCGGCCGACGCCGAGGAGTCGCCCGACCCGGAGAACCTCGGCGAAGTGGCCGCCGACCTGCTCGGCGAGCTGGTCACCGAGGGCGATGTGCTCGGCCTCGCATGGGGCCGGTCCACCATCCACATGGCGGCGGCCCTCGACCGGCTGCCGCCGTGCACGGTGGTGCAGCTGACGGGTGTGTACGACGCCGGGACGGCCGAGCGCGGCTCGGTCGAGGCCGTACGCCGGGCCGCCCAGGTCTCGGGTGGCGACGCCCACCCCATCTACGCGCCGATGCTGCTGCCGGACGTGGCCACCGCCGCCGCGCTGCGCAACCAGACGGGGATCGCCCGCGCCTTCGAGTACTTCGACAAGGTGACGGTCGCCTGTGTGTCGATCGGTTCCTGGGAGGCGGGCATCTCAACGGTCCACGACATGCTCACCGACGAGGAGCGCTCGCACTACGCCTCGCTCGGTGTCGCCGCCGAGATGTCCGCGCACCTCTTCGACGCCGAGGGCCGTCGCGTGGGGCGGGACCTGGGGGAGCGGTGCATCACGGTCGAGGCCGACCGGCTGCGGCGTATCCCCGAAGTCGTCGCGATAGCGGGAGGTCAGCGCAAGGCGGCCGCCATCGACGCGGTGCTCCGCTCCGGCCTGGTCACCAGCCTGGTGACCGACACATCGGCTGCGGACTACCTGATGACGACGGGGCCGACGCCGCGTCCGGCCCTGAACCGGGCCGATCCCGACGGGCCCTGATCCCTCGCGGCCCGTCGGCGGCTCGACCGCTTACGGGCCGCGCTCTCTTGCACACACGAGTGGTACGAGTCTTACAGGTCTTTTGAGGCAGGGCGGTACCGAGATGACGGACGACGTGGCGGACCGCCTCGTGGTCACGCTGGACCTCGCCGGGGTCGCGGACAAGGCGGGCTTCATGGAGCGCTGCGTACGCGCCCTGGAGCTGCCCGACTGGTTCGGCCGCAACTGGGACGCCCTGGCCGACAGCCTCACCGACCGCTCCGTGTGGCCCGCGGGCGCCGACGAGCGCGGCTTGCTGATCGTCGTCACGGGCTGGCGTACGTACGCCAAGGCCCGGCCGGACGAGTGGGAGATCGCGCAGGACGTGTTCGCCGAGGCCGCGGACCGACTGCCCGGGCTCTCCGTGCTGCTCGTGCTGGGAGGATCCCACCAGAGGCCCTCCGACCAGCCTGGATGATCCGCCCGGGCAGGTCGTAGCCACCGTCATGGGACAATGAGGTACGTGCTCTTCCCTCGCGCTGACCTGCTCGGGGGCCACCTCTGATCGACTGGGATGTGCAGCACGTGCGTTTCCTCAATGACGTCCAGCCCGCATACGACCTGACGTACGACGACGTCTTCATGGTGCCGAACCGTTCCGCGGTCGGCTCGCGGCAGGACGTCGATCTGTCGTCGCCGGACGGCACCGGCACCACGATTCCGCTGGTGGTCGCCAACATGACGGCGATCGCGGGCCGCCGGATGGCCGAGACCGTGGCCCGTCGCGGTGGGCTCGTCGTCATTCCGCAGGACATCCCGATCGACGTCGTCACCGAGGTCATCTCCTGGGTCAAGGGCCGCCATCTGGTGCTCGACACCCCGATCATCCTCGCGCCCCACCAGACCGTCGCCGACGCGCTGGCGCTGCTGCCCAAGCGGGCGCACAACGCGGGCGTCGTCGTCGATGAGGACGGCAAGCCCGTCGGCGTGGTCACCGACGCCGACCTGAGCGGGGTCGACCGCTTCACACAGCTGGCCGAGGTCATGTCCCGGGACCTGCTGCTGCTCGACGCGGACATCGAGCCGCGCGAGGCCTTCAACACGCTCGACGGCGCCAACCGTCGTTACGCCCCAGCCGTGCACAAGGATGGCAGCCTCGCCGGAATCCTGACCCGCAAGGGCGCCCTGCGCGCGACCCTCTACACACCGGCCACCGACGCGAAGGGCAGGCTGCGCATCGCCGCCGCCCTCGGTATCAACGGCGATGTGGCGGGCAAGGCCAAGCAGCTGCTCGACGCAGGCGTGGACACGCTCGTCATCGACACGGCGCACGGCCACCAGGAGTCGATGGTCACCGCGATCAAGCTGGTACGCGCCCTCGACCCGCGGGTCCCGATCGTCGCGGGCAACGTCGTCGCCGCGGCCGGAGTGCGGGACCTGATCGAGGCGGGCGCCGACATCGTCAAGGTGGGCGTGGGCCCCGGCGCCATGTGCACCACGCGCATGATGACCGGCGTCGGTCGGCCGCAGTTCTCGGCCGTCCTGGAGTGCGCCGCCGAGGCGAAGAAGTACGGCAAGCATGTGTGGGCCGACGGCGGAGTCCGTCACCCGCGCGACGTGGCGATGGCGCTCGCGGCCGGTGCGTCGAACGTGATGATCGGCTCCTGGTTCGCCGGTACGTACGAGTCGCCGGGCGACCTGCACCAGGACGCCGACGGGCGCCCGTACAAGGAGTCGTACGGCATGGCCTCGGCCCGCGCCGTCAGGAACCGCACCAGTGAGGAGTCGGCGTACGACCGGGCCCGCAAGGGCCTGTTCGAGGAGGGCATCTCCACCTCCCGCATGTTCCTCGACCCGGCCCGCCCGGGCGTCGAGGACCTGATCGACGCGATCACCGCGGGCGTCCGCTCCTCCTGCACCTACGCCGGCGCGAGCTCCCTGGAGGAGTTCACCGAAAAGGCGGTCATCGGCATCCAGAGCGCCGCCGGCTACGCGGAGGGCATGCCGCTGCATGCCAGCTGGAACTGACGCGGAGTGCGGATCGCCGAGTGCGGGTCGGCCGACGTTCGCGCTGCTCGGCTGGGCGGCCGGCCACGACGGACCCGCAGATTCGAACTGCCTTCAAGTGGAGCACCGACGCATCACTCCGTAATGCATCGGGTACGCTCAGTGCATTGTCGGGGGCGACAACCAAGTCCCCAGCAACCCGAGTGAGTCCCGTACTTGCTCCTGCGGCCGGAAGGGTCGTCGCTGGACAGGTCTGACCTGTCCAACTCCCCGGAGCGATCCAGGGGAGAGTCTCCCGGATTCATCCGGGAGAGAACTTCAATGCCGCAGCAACACGTCTCCCGAGGCCATCCAACGTGGTCTCGAGCGCTATCAGGAGGTCGTGGCCGCGTCCGCCGTCACCGGTGAGGCGGACGCGGTGGTTCAGGTCTTCGCCTCCGACATGCGGCACTTCGAACGGGTGCTGGAGCGGATCGCGGGGGAGCCGTTCGTGGAGCGGACGAAGTCGGTGCTGGTGCTGTCGCCTCTGCTGCGGAGGTTCTCGTCGGGGGCGCCCGGCTGAGAACTCGGGCCGTGAGGTTGTTGGCCGGCTGCGGGTTCGTCGTGGTTGATCGCGCAATAACCACTTACGGGTCACGGCGCGCCCCGTCTACTATCGGTGCCATGACCTGGCGACATTGATTCACCAGCCGTGCCTCCCGAGGGCCGCCTCGGGCGCCGTATCCCCGGCGTCCGAACCAGCCCTGCGGGAAGGCCTCATGACAATCTCACCCACACGCGTGCCCAGCACCGATGCCCGACGGCTGACGGCCACGCTGTACGGCTACGCGTTCCTCGACGACTTCGTCCTGCTCTACCCGGTGTACGCGCTGCTGTTCGCCGACACCGGACTCTCGGTCTGGCAGATCTCCTCCCTCTTCGCCCTGTGGTCGCTGACCGGCGTCCTGGTCGAGATCCCGTCCGGCGCCTGGGCCGACGCCGTCTCCCGGCGGCTGTTGCTGTGGCTCGGGCCGCTGCTCAGCGCCGCCGGATTCGCCCTGTGGCTGTTGGTCCCGTCCTACTGGGCGTTCGCCGTCGGCTTTGTGCTCTGGGGCATCAAGGGAGCCCTCGGCTCCGGCGCGCTGGAGGCGCTGGTGTACGAGGAACTCGACCGGCTCGGGGCGGCCGACCGGTACGCACGCGTCATGGGCCGCGCCCAGGCGGCCGGCCTCGTCGGCGTCATGGCGGCGATGGGCCTGGCCGGACCGGTGCTCGCGATCGGCGGATACCCGGCGGTGGGGCTGGCCAGTGTGCTGGCCTGCCTGCTGACCGCGGCCGTCGCGGTCCGGTTCCCGGAGCACCGCGACCCGAACTCGACCACCGGTGGCGACAGTTGGACCGCGGCGCTGCGTGCCGGACTCGCCGAGGCGCGCGACGACCGGTCCGTACGCGGTGCGCTGCTGCTCGTCCCGGCCGTCTCCGCCGTGTGGGGCGCGCTCGATGAGTACACGCCGCTGCTGGTGCGCGACACCGGGGTGTCGGACACCGCTGTTCCATGGTTACTTCTGCTGATCTGGGCCGGAGCCACGGCCGGCGGCCTGCTGGCCGGAGCGGGGGAGCGCCTGGGCGCTACCGGACTGGCCGGGCTGCTCGCCGGCTCGGCCCTGGCTCTGGCCGCGGGCGCGGTGGCGGGGACAGCGGCCGCCATCGCGTTGGTGGCCCTCGCCTTCGGCGGCTTCCAGCTGGCGAGCGTCCTGGCCGACGCCCGACTGCAGGACCGCATCAGCGGAACCGGTCGCGCCACGCTCACCTCGGTCGCCGGAGTGGGCACCGAGCTGACCACCGTCACCGTGTACGGCGCGTACGCGGTGATCGGCTCGACAGTCGAACACGGCTCCGTCTTCGCCCTGTTCGCGGTGCCGTACCTGGTGACGGCACTGATCCTTCTGGCCAGATCGTCGGCGGCCAAGGCACGACCGTGAACCCCCGCCGCCGGTCCGCGCAACGAATCGCCGCCCCGCCCACGACATACGCAACGATTCGCCCTCAAACGCGCAACAGCTCCGCCTTGTCCGCCCGAAGCCGCCGACCGTACCGTCTATCTGGCCCCCACCCCCTCCGCCCCCGGTGAGGAACACCCATGCGCACCGCCCTGCTCCAGAGCTCCGGACGCCCCGGCTCCGTCGCCGCGAACCTCAAGGTTCTCGACGAGGCGGCTGGGCGTGCCGCTGCCGCGGGCGCCGGGCTGCTGGTGGCGCCGGAGATGTTCCTCACCGGGTACGCGATAGGGGCGGACGTGCGCCGGCTCGCCGAGCCCGCCGACGGGGACTGGGCCGACGCGGTCGCGGAGATCGCCGGGCGGCACGGACTCGCGATCGTGTACGGCTACCCGGAGCGCGACGGCGAGACCGTCTTCAACGCCGCCCAGCTGATCGCCGCCGACGGCCACCGTCTCGCCAACTACCGCAAGACCCACCTCTTCGGCTGCTTCGAGCGCGACCACTTCACGCCGGGCGCCAAGCCGGTGGTCCAGGCCGAGCTCGACGGCCTCCGCATCGGCCTGATGATCTGCTACGACGTGGAGTTCCCGGAGAACGTCCGCGCCCACGCCCTGGCCGGCACCGACCTCCTCGTGGTCCCCACGGCCCAGATGCACCCGTTCCAGTTCGTCGCCGAGTCCGTCGTACCGGTGCGCGCCTTCGAGAACCAGATGTACGTCGCGTACGTCAACCGGGTCGGCGCGGAAGGGGAGTTCGAGCTCGTCGGACTCTCCACGCTGGCCGGTCCTGATGGGGTGGCCCGGGCCCGCGCGGGCCCGGGCGAAGTGCGAGATCGGCGGCCAGCTGCGGGCGGTGGCTCCGACGGGTGCGGTCCCTCCCTCACCGCCGAGCTGGGCGCGATGCGCTTCCCGCCTCTTCCACGGCGCTCCAGCACTACATCGACCTGGTGGGCCTTGAGACCCGGCCGTTCCCCAACCGCTCCTGAAGACTGAGCAGGAGTGAGCCCGATCAGCCGCACGCCCCGAACGGTCTTGGGCGCACTGGTCCCCGGCGTACTCAACCCCAAGTCGGCGACACGCATCCTGTGCGTGGTCCGATCCCGGGAGGCCAGTTCCTTGCGCGACCTGGCCAGCTGGGTGCGGCCAGCGGCGACGGGGAGGCCCCGAACCATCCTCTGGTGGAGCGGGGGCCCCGCACACTGGCGCCGTACCCGGCGTCCCAGATCGCACGATCACGTTAACCCGGTCGGCCCACGGTGCCGCAAGCCCGCGAGCCGACCATCACACGATCGAGCTAACTCGACCTCGTGCACGCTCTCCTGCGAGCAGCTGCCAGCCCCCTTGCCGAGGTGACGCCTTCGACGGTCGTCGACCTCAAGGGCGAGTCCCACTACGCCCGCACCATCGACGACTTGCCGGAGGTCTACCGCCAGGTCGCGACGGCCTGGAACGCCTGCCTCGAAGACGGCGCCGACTTCTCCGACATGAACCAGGCCATGCGCGAGCGCGACGTCCCGCGGATCCGCGAGATCTGGGCCAGGCTCGTCGAGAAGCTCGACAACCAGACGTTCTACGGCTTCCTCTGCGACTCGGAGGCCTTCAGATCCTTTCGGCACCGCGAGATCTTCGGCCAGGTCGGCTTCGGCACGGGCGGCTGGGACACCGACTTCCCCAACTCGATCCTCGAGATCCTGCGCGTCGTCTACACCGAGGCCGACGACCACCACCGCGGCATCGTCGGCGGCAGCCGGCAACTCCCGCTCCGGCTCTGGGAACGCGAGCCGGAGAAGATCGTCCACTGGCCGTACGGGACATCGCTCGCGAAACTGCACGACGGAAGTCCGAAGCCCGCCGTGACCCGCCTGAACCGCACGGCCGGCAACCGGATCACCGTGACCGACGCGAACGGCGATATCCGTACGTACCAGGCGGCGATCTTCACCGCCCAGTCCTGGATGCTGCTCTCCAAGGTCGACTGCGACGACTCGCTCTTCCCGATCGACCACCGGACCGCCATCGAGCGCACCCACTACATGGAGTCGAGCAAGCTCTTCGTGCCCGTCGACCGGCCCTTCTGGCTGGACACGGACGAAGAAACCGGGCGGGACGTCATGTCGATGACCCTCACCGACCGTATGACGCGCGGCACCTACCTCCTCGACAACGGTCCGGACCGTCCCGCCGTCATCTGCCTCTCCTACACCTGGTGCGACGACAGTCTGAAGTGGCTGCCGCTGTCCGCGAACGAGCGCATGGAGGTCATGCTGAAGTCGCTCGGTGAGATCTATCCGAAGGTCGACATCCGGAAGTACATCATCGGCAGCCCGGTGACCGTGTCCTGGGAGAACGAGCCCTGTTTCATGGGCGCGTTCAAGGCCAACCTGCCCGGCCACTACCGCTACCAGCGGCGCCTGTTCACACACTTCATGCAGGACCGGCTCCCCGAGGACAAACGCGGCATCTTCCTCGCGGGTGACGACATCTCCTGGACGGCGGGCTGGGCCGAGGGCGCCGTCCAGACCGCGCTGAACGCCGTATGGGGCGTCATGCACCACCTCGGCGGCCAGACCGACCCGGCCAACCCCGGACCCGGCGACGTCTACGAAGAGATCGCACCGGTGGAACTGCCCGAGGACTGAGACCGGGTCGGCCAGCAGTTGCCGAGAGCCTCAGACCCCGGCCGCCCGCGCCGCCGTGTACACCTCGGCGGCCACGTCCTTGAGCTCCTGGGCGTCCCGCGTCGAGGACTGGATGTCCAGGAAGAACTCGTCGAGGCCGATCTCCGCGTGGGCCTTGAGGTCCGTCACGATCTGCTCGACGTTGCCCTGGAACGGGGCTCGGTCGGCGCCGTCGTATGCCTTCGCCGTGTACTGCACGTTGTTCACCCGCGCCACGGTCTCGATCGGCTTCGTACGGCCGCGCTCGGCTGCCAGGTCCTGCACCTGCCGCCATTGTGCGGCGAGTTGCTCGGCCCCCATGGCGACCGGCAGCCAGCCGTCGGCGCGGTCGACGAGCCGGGTCAGTGCCTTCTTGCTGTTGGCGGGCAGCAGGATCGGGATCGGCCGGGCGGGCTTGGGCCCGACCACGGCCGACGCGATCTTGGTGATGCGGCCCTCGTACACCACCGGGTCCGGGCCCCACACCGCCTGGCACACGTCGAGGACCTCGTCCAGGACCTTGCCGCGCTCCTCGAACGGTGCGACGCCCGCGGCCGCGTACTCATCCAGCGACCAGCCCGTGCCGAAGCCCGCCACCACCCGGCCGCCACTCGCCGCGTCCAGCGTGCCGAGCGTCTTGGCCAGCTGGAAGGGGCCGTGCAGCGGGGCGACCAGGACACCCGTGCCGAGCCGGACCCGCTCGGTGGCCGTGACCGCCAGGGTCAGCGTGACCAGGGGGTCGGGGACGCTTCGGTAGTGCTCGGGCCAGGGCAGGCCCGGGACACCGTACAGGCCCTGCGTCGCGGGCTCCGGGAACAGGGCGCGCTCGTACACCCACAAGCTCTCGTAGCCGATCTGCTCGGCGGTGCGCGCCACATCGGGTACGTCCCGTCCGATGTCGTACTGCCGCGCTTGGGGAAGACAGAGCCCCAACCTAGTGGCCATGCGTACGCTCCTTTGCGTCGGTTCGCGTCAGGCTGTTCAACGGTCAACCTAACGCGCGCGTACCCCGATTCAACGGTGACGAGCCGGTGTGGCCGGATCAATCCGGCAGGGGGGTGAGCAGCATCCGGCTCGCCAGACCAACGGCCGCATCCAGGCGTCGGGCGAACTCGTCGGCGAGGTCGGGCAGTGCGCGCAGGGCCCACAGCGCGCGGGCCGCCGACCATGCTCCGTCCCGCGCCCGCTCCAGGCTCCACGAGCCGATCAGATGGGTGAGCGGATCGGCGATCTGGAGGACGTCGGGGCCCGGCATCAGATCTTCGCGGATGCGCTCCTCCAGCGTGCTGAGGATGTCGCCCACGTGGTCGAACTCGTCCTCCAGGTCGACGGGGTCGCAGTCGAGCGTACGACAGGCGTCCACTACGGCGAGCGCCAGGTCGTGCCCGATGTGCGCATTGATGCCCGCCAGCGCGAACTGCAAGGGGCGTACGCCGGGATGGCGCCGGAACTGGAACAGCGGACGCCAGCAGGCGGGCGGACGGCGTTCTTCGGCGACCGCATCGACGGCCGCGAGGTAGCGCTCGGCGAACCGTACGTCCAGCGTGATCGCGGTCTGCGCGTCGGGGAATTGACCGGCGTCCACGTGCCGGTCGACCTCCTCCGTGACGGCGAGGTAGACGCGGTTGAAGACCGCGACACCGTCCCGCGCCGGCCAAGTCGCGCTCAGCGTGCGCAAACGAGATACGACCTTGTCCACGGGTGTCGCGAAATGTTCCAACTGGACCATGGATGCAGCGTCCCACCCTTAGGGTGGCTAATGGTCCGACGGGCCGAACGCTTCCCCAGAACGGGGGAACGCGCTCGATCGGGAAGAGGGGGAGCACCGAGTGTCAGGCAAACGTGCCCGGCGCCTTGCCGAACGTAGGGTCGAGCGCAGGCGCGCCGCCCGGCGTGGCGCAATGGTGTCGGTGGCCTCCGCCGTGGTGGCGGTCGGCACCGCGACGGGGATGATGTCCGCACTCGACGACGGACGCGGCGACGAGGCCCGCCCGGAGGTGACCAGCTCCCCGTTCCTGGACCCCGGTCCGGCCGTGCCGACCTCCTCGCCCACGAAGACGTCTCCCTCACCGTCCCCCTCGCCGTCCAAGTCCTCGGCCAAGCCGAGCCCCAAGCCGTCGAAAGCCCCGAAGCCCGAGGTGAAGAAGCCGAAGGCCGTCGAGGTGTCCACGAATCTGTACCGCTACCCCGATTCCAATGTGCTCGAGTGGGTCGCCGCGAACCGCAACGACCCGCGTGCCGCGCTCATAGAGTCCCGGATAGCGGACCGTCCGCAGGCAGTGTGGTTCGCGGAGTTCGCTCCGGACACCATCACCTCGCGGGTCCGCGCGGTCACGTCCGCCGCCGCAGCCAAGGGGAGCGTCCCGGTCGTGGTGCCGTACGCGATTCCGCAGCGCGACTGCGGCGGGCCCTCCCAGGGTGGGGCGGGCAACCTCGGCGAGTACGACGCGTGGATCGACAAGTTCGCGGCGGGCCTCGGCTCCGGCGAGGTCGTCGTGATCCTGGAGCCCGACGCCATCGCCCTGTCCGACTGCCTTTCCGAAGGTGCACGGGCCGACCGCTTCGCCTCGTTGGCCCGCGCCGGCCGCGTCCTCAAGGCCGCGAACCCGAACGCCCGGGTGTACTACGACGCCGGCCACTCCAGCTGGCGTCCCGCCTCGACAATGGCCGGGCTGCTGCGCCAGGCGGGCGCCGCCTCGGCCGCCGGCTCGGACGGCATCTTCAGCAACGTCGCCAACTTCAACGGTACGAGCGGCGAGATCGCGTACGTCCGGCAGACCCTGGACGCGCTCGGCGGCCCCGCGAGCCTCGGCGCCGTCATCGACACCAGCCGCAACGGCAACGGCGCCCCGCCCCCCGGCGAGTGGTGCGATCCGGTGGGCCGCAAACTGGGCCAGGCACCGACCCTGAGCACCGGCGAGGCCCGGATCGACGGCTACCTGTGGATCAAGCTGCCGGGCGAGTCCGACGGCTGCCTGGCCGCGCCGGGGACGTTCGCACCGGACTACGCCTACGACTTGGCGCGCTGAACCGGCTCCTGTGAAGGGAGCGCGCCGCCGGTCTGCCGGCCGCCTGCCCGCAGCACGCCCGCGAACGCGACGAGCCCGAAGGCCAGGGCAGTCACCAGGCCGAAGGACACCATCAGGCTCGTCGCGTCCGCGATCGTGCCGATCGCGGAGGGGGCGATCAGGCCCGAGGTGTACGTGATGGTGGCGACGCCCGCGATGGCCTGGGCGGGGTTGGGGCCGCTGCGTCCGGCCGCCGCGAAGCAGAGCGGGACGACGACGGCGATGCCGAGGCCCAGCAGCGCGAAGCCGCTCATCGCCACCGCTGTGGTTCCGACGTGTCCGGCTACCACGACGAGCAGCCCGCCGAGGGTCGCGAGGAAGCCGCCGACGCGTACGGTGCGGACCGGCCCGAAGCGGTCGATCACCCTGTCGCCGGCGATGCGCGCGAGCGCCATGGTGAGCGTGAAGCCGGTCGTGGACGCCGCCGCGACGCCGGCCGAGCTGTCGAGCACGTCCCGCAGATAGACCGCCGACCAGTCCAGGCTGGCCCCTTCCGCGAACACCGCGCAGAACCCGACCGCACCGATGAGCAGCGCCGACCTGGGCGGCAGCGCGAACCGCGGCGGCGCCTCCTCGTCCTCCGTGGGCCGCAGATCCAGTACGCCCTGACAGGCGGCCACACCGATCAGCGTGAGTGCCACGGCCGCCAGCGCGTGGTGGAGGCGGGCGTCCGAGCCCAGGTGGGCGGCGAGGGTGCCGGCCGCCGAGCCGATCAGGGCGCCCGCGCTCCACCAGCCGTGCAGGCCGGACATGATCGACTTGTCGAGACGGGTCTCGACCTCGACGCCCAGCGCGTTCATCACCACGTCGGACATGCCCGCGGTGGCGCCGTACACGAACAGGGCCACGCACAGGGTGAGCAGGTTCGGCGCGAGCGAGGGGAGCACCAGGGCCAGCGTCCACAGCGCGAGCAGGCCGCGCAGGGCCGCACGGGCACCGAAGCGGTGGCTGATGCCGCTGGCCAGCGGCATCGCCACGGAGGCGCCGATCGCGGGGAACGCGAGCGCCACGCCCAGCTGGCCCGCGCTCACCGAGGCGTGATCCTGGATCCACGGGACACGGGTCGCGAACGAGCCCGTCACGGCGCCGTGCACGGCGAAAACCGTCGCCACGGCGTACCGGGCGCGCCTCAACTCGCGTTTGTCGTAGACCACTTCACTCACGTCTTTGGGCTCTCCCTCGCGCCTGTCCCGCACTGCCGACGTAAACTATCAGGGACCCTGCCTGATAGATAGTCGATAGATGGGCCGTCGTCCATTGGGCCCTCGCCGCCCTGGCCCTCCAATCTGGAAGGATCCCGGCATGCCCGCATCTCCGAGTACTGCCCGGGCCATCAACGACCGGCTCGCCCTGCGGCTGCTGCAGCAGGAAGGTCCTTTGACGGCAGGGCAGTTGAAGCAGCTCACCGGACTGTCCCGGCCCACGGTCGCCGACCTCGTGGAACGGCTGACGGCCGCCGGGCTGATCGCGGTCGTGGGGGAGGCGGGCGAGCAGCGCCGTGGTCCGAACGCCCGGCTGTACGGGATCGTCGCCGACCTCGCGCAGCTGGCCGCGCTGGACGTACGCACCGAAGGCGTGTCCGTGGTCGTCACGGATCTGCTGGGTACGGTGCTGGCCGAGGCGTCGGTGCCGATCGGGGACGAGACGGGCACCGGCTCCGCCGTCGAGCAGGCGGTCACGCTGGTCGAGCGTACGGCCAAGGAGGCCGGGGCCGACCGGCTGCACACGGTGGGGATCGGTGCGCCCGGCCTGATCGGCCCCGCCACCGGCGAACTCCGCGACTCCTCCGGACTGCCCGAGTGGCACCGGCGCCTCGTCGCCGCCCTCGACGACCGGCTCGCGGCCCGCGTCCTCGTCGAGAACGAGACGAACCTCGCGGCCCTGGCGGAGCAGCGGGCCGGCGCCGCCCGCGACCGGGACACCTTCGTCCTCCTCTGGCTCGGCCACGGCATCGGCGCCGCCGTGGTCCTCGACGGCACCCTGCGCCGGGGCGCCTCCGGCGGCACCGGCGAGATCGGCTTCCTCCCGGTCCCGGGAACCGCGGGGCTGCCGTCGGCGACGGCCTGCGACGGCGGCTTCCACTCACTCGCGGGGGCTGCGGCGATCGTCGAACTCGCCAGGCGATACGGGGTGGTGGCGCCCCCGTCGCCTCATGAGCCGCAGGCGGCGGCCTTGGTGCGGGCGGCGGTTGGCGGTGCGGCGGACCAGTTCCTCGACGCGCTCGCCGATCGAGTGGCCATCGGAGCCGCGTCCGTGATCGCTGTGCTGGACCCCGGGTGTGTGGTGCTCGCGGGGGAGATCGGGCAGGCCGGCGGCGAGGCGCTGGCGGGGCGCGTCCAGGAGCGGCTCACCCGGATGTCACCGCTGCCCACCGAGGTGCGGGCCAGTTCGCTGGGAGGCGGAGCGGTGCTTCGGGGGGCGTTGCTGATGGCGCGGGAGGGGGCGCAGGACGAGTTGTTCGGGCGGTGACCATGCGGCAGAAGCCGGGCAGGAGACCCGGCGGCGGGGCAAGGGCCTCCGTCACCGCCGCCGGGTCGCTCTTGGGGGCGGGTCGGTGAACGCAGACCCTAAGAGGACTGAATCAGTGCGTCAATAGGTATGGACCAATGGTAAGGCGCCGTGCTCATACGGAAGTTGGGCCGTCATGAGTGTCCCGTGAAGTCCATCGAGTTGCGCTGTGAGCCAGCACACAGGCATGGGGCCCGTAGGCATCGATCGGGCGTGGCACACTGGCCCTGTACCAGAAGCAGCGCACTCCGGGGTCGGTGAAACTCCGAACCGGCGGTTAAAGTCCGCGACCCGGTCGCTTCCAGCGGCCGGTTGACCAGGTGAAATTCCTGGACCGACGGTTAAAGTCCGGATGGGAGGCAGTGCGCGGCGGGCGGGCATACGTGCGCGTCGCCGTCTGTTTCGACGTGTCCCAGGGACACGTCTCATTCGGCATCGCTCCCGGTGTCGTCGTCCGTTCATATCTGTCGTCATCGACAGGCCCCGGAGTCCGTGCCCGAAGAGGCAGGAGGACCCGGGAAGTGTTCACCGGAATCGTCGAAGAGCTGGGCGAGGTCACCGCCGTCGAGAACCTCGACGACGCCTCACGTTTCCGGCTTCGTGGCCCCGTAGTCACCGAAGGCGCGCGGCATGGCGACTCCATCGCCGTCAACGGCGTATGTCTCACGGTCGTCGACCACGAAGGCGACGAGTTCACCGCCGACGTGATGGCCGAGACCCTGAACCGCTCCAGCCTCGGTGCCCTCGCCGTCGGCTCCCGCGTCAACCTCGAGCGCCCCATGGCCGTCGGCGACCGCCTCGGCGGGCACATCGTGCAGGGCCATGTGGACGGCACGGGCGAGATCATCGAGCGCAAGCCGTCCGACAACTGGGAGATCGTGAAGATCTCGCTCCCCGAGGACCTCAGGCGCTACGTCGTCGAGAAGGGCTCCATCACCGTCGACGGCATCAGCCTGACCGTCGTCGACGCGGGCCCCGACTACTTCACCATCAGCCTCATCCCCACGACCCTCGCCCTGACCACGCTCGGCCTCAAGCAGCCCGGCGACCCGGTCAACCTCGAGGTCGACGTCATCGCCAAGTACGTCGAGCGACTGCTCGGCAGCCAGGGGGCCGCACGGTGAACTGGCTGAACTCCGAGGTCTTCACGGTCTTCGGACAGCACATCAAGTGGGCGGACATGATGGGCAACACCATCGGTCTGATCGCCCTCGCCCTCGGCTGGCGGCGCTCTCTGTGGACCTGGCCCGCCCAGTTCCTCTCCGGCGTCATCCTCCTCACGGCCTTCGCGACCGCCCACCTCTCCGGCAGCGCCGGCAAGCAGGTGGTCGTCATGGCCGTCGCCGCCTGGGGCTTCTGGCAGTGGAACCGCGGCGAGCGGAAGGCGCAGGACGGCTCGGTCGCCGTACGGTTCGCCACCTGGCGGGAGCGGGCCTGTCTGGTCGGCGCCGCCGCGCTCGGCACCCTCGCGGTCGGCGGTCTGTTCACCGCGTACCCGACCCTCTCGTGGGACCCCTGGCCGGACGCGTACATCTTCGTCGGCACGATCGTCGCCATGTACGCCCAGGCGCGCGGCATGGTCGAGTTCTGGTTCGCCTGGCTTCTCGTCGACCTCGTGGGCGTGCCACTCAACTTCGCCAACGGCTTCGCCTTCTCCGGCTTCGTCTACATCATCTACGGCGCACTCGTCCTGTGGGGCATGCGCGACTGGTGGCTGCGCTCCCGTGAGTCCGCGCGGCCCGTCCTGGAAGGAGCCCCCGCATGAGTGCGGCACCCATCCTGTACAGCACTGACGGCTTCGAGGACCTCACCCTCGACCCCGTCGAGCAGGCCATCGCCGACATCGCGGCCGGCCGCCCGGTCGTGGTCGTCGACGACGAGGACCGGGAGAACGAGGGCGACCTCGTCATCGCCGCCGAGAAGGCGACCCCCGAGATCATCGCCTTCATGATGAGCGAGTGCCGGGGCATGATCTGCGCGCCGATGGAGGGCGACGAGCTCGACCGGCTCGAACTGCCGCAGATGGTGCAGCACAACACCGAGTCGATGCGCACCGCCTTCACGGTCACCGTCGACGCCACACCCGCGCACGGCGTCACCACGGGCATCTCCGCCTCCGACCGCGCCACCACACTCCAGCTGCTGGCGAGCGGTACGGCGCAGGCCGGTGACTTCGTCCGCCCCGGCCACATCTTCCCGCTGCGCGCCAGGTCCGGCGGGGTGCTGGTGCGCAACGGCCACACCGAGGCCGCCGTCGACCTCGCCCGGCTCGCCGGACTGCGCCCGGCCGGCGCGATCGTCGAGATCGCCGGTGAGGACGGCCGCATGCTGCGGCTGCCCCAGCTGATCCCGTTCGCCCGCAAGCACGGCCTGTCGATCATCTCCATCGAGGACCTCATCGCCTACCGCCGTACCTCCGAGCCCACCGTCCACCGCGAAGCCCAGACCCAACTCCCCACCGCCTACGGCGAGTTCACGGCATACGGCTACCGCTCCACCGTCGACGGCATCGAGCACGTCGCCCTCGTCCACGGCGAGATCGGCGACGGCGAGGACGTCCTCGTCCGCGTCCACTCCGAGTGCCTCACCGGCGACATCTTCCACTCGCTGCGCTGCGACTGCGGCCCCCAGCTGGAGGCCTCCCTGGAGCGCATCCACGCCGAGGGCAGGGGAGTGGTGGTGTATCTGCGCGGCCATGAGGGGCGCGGCATCGGGCTGCTGTCCAAGCTGCGTGCGTACGAACTCCAGGAACGCGGTCGCGACACCCTCGACGCCAACCTGGAGCTGGGCCTGCCCGCCGACGCCCGGGACTACGGCGCGGGCGCCCAGATCCTCGAGGACCTCGGCGTACGCAGCCTGCGCCTGATGACCAACAACCCCGACAAGACCGACGCACTCGTCCGCCACGGCCTCAAGGTCACCGACCGCGAGCCGATGCCCGTGAAGGCGGGCGAGCACAACCTCCACTACCTGCGCACCAAGCGGGACCGGATGGGGCACGACCTGCCCTGGCTGGACACGACCACTGTGTCCCCCTGCGGCAACCAGTAAGAGCACGAAAAGAACGCTGAGGAGACACGTGAGCGGCAAGGGTGCACCTGAACTGTCCGTACGCAACTGCGGCGACCTGCGCGTCGCGGTGATCGCGGCACAGTGGCACGAAAAGGTGATGGAAGGCCTCGTCGACGGCGCCCTGCGCGCCCTGCGCGAGTTGGGCATCGACGAGCCGACCGTCCTGCGCGTCCCCGGCAGCTTCGAGCTCCCGGTCGTCGCCAAGGTCCTCGCGGGCCGCGGCTACGACGCGATCGTCGCCCTCGGCGTCGTCATCCGCGGCGGCACACCCCACTTCGAGTACGTGTGCCAGGGCGTCACCCAGGGTCTCACCCAGGTCTGTGTGGACACTGGCGTCCCTATCGGCTTCGGCGTGCTGACCTGCGACACCGAGGAACAGGCCCTTGACCGCGCGGGCATCGCGGGCTCCAGCGAGGACAAGGGACACGAGGCGGTGACGGCCGCCGTGGCGACCGCGGCCACACTGCGCTCAGTATCCGAACCCTGGCGCTGAGGAACGGGCGGCTGCGCGTAAAGTGGGCGCCACCATGTCCAAGAAGACGTTCGAGGAGCTCTTCACCGAGCTCCAGCACAAGGCAGCCAACGGCGACCCCGCCACCTCTCGCACCGCCGAGCTGGTCGGCAAGGGGGTTCATGCCATCGGCAAGAAGGTCGTCGAAGAGGCCGCCGAGGTCTGGATGGCCGCCGAGTACGAGGGCAAGGAAGCGGCCGCCGAGGAGATCTCGCAGCTGCTCTACCACGTCCAGGTGATGATGGTCGCCCGCGGCATCTCCCTGGACGACGTGTACGCCCATCTCTGAGCCGCAACGCCAACTCCCGCACGCACCGTACGCACGAACAAAGGAAGCCGACCTCATGCTGCGCATCGCCGTCCCCAACAAGGGTTCCCTGTCAGGCCCTGCGGCGGAGATGCTGCATGAGGCCGGCTACCAGCAGCGCCGGGAGTCCAAGGAGCTCAGGATCGTCGACCCGGAGAACGACGTCGAGTTCTTCTATCTCCGCCCCCGCGACATCGCGATCTACGTGTCCTCCGGGCAGCTCGACATCGGCATCACCGGACGCGACCTGCTCATCGACTCGGGCGCCAATGCCGAGGAGATCCTGCCGCTCGGCTTCGCCCGCTCCACGTTCCGCTACGCCACCAAGGCCGGCACGGCGAACGGCGTCGCGGACCTGAACGGCATGACGGTCGCCACCTCGTACGAGGGCATCGTCGCCAAGCACCTCGCCGACAACGGCATCGACGCCTCCGTCGTCCACCTCGACGGCGCCGTCGAGACCGCGATCGAGCTGGGCGTCGCGGAGGTCATCGCGGACGTCGTCGAGACCGGTACCTCGCTGCGCAACGCGGGCCTCGCGGTCATCGGCGAGCCCATCATGAAGTCCGAGGCCGTCGTCATCCGCCGTACGGGGGTGGACGGCGAGGAGCCGAAGGTGCAGCAGTTCCTGCGCCGCCTTCAGGGCGTCCTGGTGGCGCGGACGTACGTGATGATGGACTACGACTGCCGCGTCGAGCAGCTGGAGAAGGCCGTGGCCCTCACGCCGGGGCTGGAGTCGCCGACGGTCTCGCCGCTGCACAACGAGGGCTGGGTCGCCGTCCGGGCGATGGTTCCGGCCAAGGAAGCCCAGCGGATCATGGACGACCTGTACGACATCGGCGCCCGGGCCATCCTGACCACGGCCATCCACGCCTGCCGTCTCTGACCGGGATCCGGAGCATGCTCATGTCGGATCTGCCCTCTCTGCCCGTCACTTTCAGGCCGGGACGTACCCGTGCCGTTCTGTTGACCGCCGGTGTCGCGATCTTCGTGGTCATCACGACGGTCGCGATGCTGCTGGAGAACCTCAGCCCGGGGGAGCGCCTCAGCTTCGTCTTCACCGGAGCGCTGCTCTTCGGGGTGCTCGTGCTGCTCTCGCGGCCGAAAGTCGTCGCTGACGAGTCCGGGGTCACCGTCGTCAACATCGCCAGCCGCCGGCACCTTGCCTGGGCGGAGATCCTGCAGGTCAACCTGCGTCCCGGCGACCCGTGGGTGTTCCTGAACCTCAGCGACGGCACCAGCCTGCCCGCGCTCGGCATCCAGCCGGGGATCGCGAAGCAGCAGGCGATCAGGGACGCCCGTACGCTGCGGGCGCTGGCCGAGGCCCGAGCGATCGGCGATGCCGAAGGACAGCACGACGGCCCGCACGACGAAGGTCACGGCTGATCTGAGGAATTCACCCTGCCGTTTTTCCGGGTGTCTTGATTAATCTGGTGCCGGAGGCGTTTTCGTTGCGCCTCCGCCCCTGATGTTCCGCCCCGGAAGTCAGGGGCTCCTGCTACTCGAGGAGTGACTCCCTCCAGCGATGGACGGATCGTCCTGTAGTACCTGCGCCGCCCCCTCCCGGCATATCGAGGCGGCGGCATGACCATCCCCCTGCTGCTCCTCGGGGCGGCGTTCCTGTTGATTCTCGCCAACGGCTTCTTCGTGGCGGCCGAGTTCGGCCTCGTCACGGTGGAGCGCCCCGACGCCGAGAAGGCCGCGGCCGAGGGCGACCGACGGGCCCACCGGGTCGTCGAGTCGCTCAAGGAGCTGTCCTTCCAGCTCTCCGGCACCCAGCTCGGCATCACCATCACCTCCCTCGTCGTCGGCATGCTCGCCGAGCCGGCGCTCGCCGAGCTGCTGCACGGCCCGTTCACCTCGATCGGCATCCCCGAAGGCGCCGTCCCCGGTGTCTCCGTGATCGTCGGCATGCTGCTGGCCTCGGCCGTGCAGATGGTGATCGGCGAGCTCGTGCCCAAGAACTGGGCGGTGTCCAAGCCGATGCAGGTCGCGCGCTTCGTCGCGGGACCCCAGCACCTCTTCTCCAGTCTGTTCAGGCCGGTGATCGCCGGCCTGAACGCCGTCGCCAACCGGCTCGTCCGCGTCTTCGGCGTCGAGCCCGCCGCGGAGCTGGCCTCCGCCCGTACCCCCGGCGAACTCGTCTCCCTGGCCCGGCACTCCGCCCGGGCCGGCACCCTGGAACAGGACACCGCCGACCTCTTCGTCCGCACCCTCTCCCTGGCCGACCTCACCGCGCAGCACGTCATGACGCCGCGCGTGAGGGTCAGCGCCCTGCAGTCCTCCGCGACCGCCGAGGATGTCGTCAACCTCACCCGCGCCACCGGCCTGTCCCGTTTCCCCGTCTACCGGGAGCGCATCGACGAAATCGTCGGCATGGTGCACCTCAAGGACGCCCTCGCGGTGCCCACACACGAACGGCTGCGCACGCCCGTCAGCCGGATCGCGCAAGCCCCGCTGCTCGTCCCGGAGACCCTGCCGGTGAAGCCCCTCCTGGAGCGGCTGCGCAGCGAGCAGCCCATCGCGGTCGTCGTCGACGAGTACGGCGGCACGGCCGGCGTCGTCACCCTGGAGGACATCGTCGAGGAACTCGTCGGCGAGGTCCGCGACGAGCACGACGGACACGACCTGCCCGAACTCGCCGTGGCCCCGCCCGAGGACGGCCGCCCCGCCTGGGACGCCGACGGCAGCTGCCGCGTCGACGTCCTCCAGCGCATCGGCCTCGACGTGCCCGAGGGTCCGTACGAGACGGTCGCCGGCCTCGTCGCCGATCTGCTCGGCCGGATCCCGGCACCCGGTGACAAGGCCGAACTCCCGGGCTGGCGCCTGTCGGTGCGGCAGGTCGGGCACTACCGGGCCGAGCGGGTACGTCTGGTCAAGGCCGCGGACGCCATGGTGGAGGCCGTCCGATGAGTCTGCTCCAACTCCTGTTCGCCGCCCTGCTCGTACTCGCCAACGGATTCTTCGTCGGTGCCGAGTTCGCGCTCGTCTCCGTACGCCGCAGCCAGATCGAACCGCTCGGCACCACACGGGCCCGGCAGGTCATGTACGGCCTGGAGAACCTGCCGCAGATGATGGCCGCCGCCCAGTTCGGCATCACCGTCTGCTCGTTGACGCTCGGCGCCGTCGCCGAGCCCACCGTGGCCCGCCTCCTGGAGCCCGTCTTCCACGCGGTGCACCTGCCCGAAGGCATGATCCATCCGCTCGGGTACGTCATCGCTCTCGCCGCGGTCGTCTTCCTCCACCTCGTCGTCGGCGAGATGCTGCCGAAGAACCTGGCGATGGCCGCGCCGGAGAAGACCGCGCTGTGGCTCAGCCCCGGCCTGGTCGCCTTCGCCCGGCTGTGCAAGCCGGTCACCGCGGGTCTGGGAGCCTGCTCCCGCCTGATCCTGAAGCTCTTCCACGTCGAGCCGAAGGACGAGGTCGAGGCGGTCTTCACCAGCGAGCAGCTCAACCGCCTTGTGGAGGACGCGGGCCAGGCCGGGTTCCTCGACCCCGAGGAGCAGGAGCGCCTGGAGGACGCGCTGGAGCTGGGCTCCCGCCCGGTCACGGATGTGCTCCTGGACCGCGAGTCACTGGTGACGGTCGGCCCCTCGGTCACCCCGGGCCAGGTCGTCGCACTCACCGCCCGCACCGGCTACTCCCGGTTCCCGGTGTGCGCGGAGAACGGCGCCTTCATGGGCTATCTGCATGTGAAGGACGTACTCGATCTGGAGGAGTCGGAGCGGGCCGTGCCGCAGCAGATCTGGCGCCCCATGACGACGCTGCGCTCCGAGCTCCCGCTGGACGACGCCCTGACCGTGATGCGCCGCGCCGCGACGCACCTCGCCCAGGTCGCCGACGCCTCGGGCCGCGTACTCGGCCTGGTCGCCTTGGAGGACGTATTGGAACTCCTGGTCGGCGAGGTGCGCGACCCGGCACACCGGGCCGCTCCGCAGACCCAGCACGCTCAACAGGTGAAGACGCTGGCGGAGCCCGTCCCGAGCGGTGCTCCGGAGGAGGCCCTGGCGAGCTGAGGGGCAAGGGGGTAGGGCGCGAAAGTGTGACACTTTCACATGAAAGTGTCACACTTTCGCGCTCGCCCCGGCCCCCGGGGACGCCCGGTCACAACGCCGACGGATCCTGGGGCCCCCGGCCCGACAGGACCTCGCCGTACGCCTGCATCAGATCCGGCAGGCGCAGGGTGGACAGGTCGTCGCGGGTCAGCTCACCCGTGTAGCCGGACAGCCGTAGATCGCGATAGGCGCAGCTCTTCTCGTACAGAGTGCGCAGGAAGCGGCCGTTGCCGAGCTCGTCGATCCAGCCCTGGTCGACGACATGCCCGCTGATGGAGCGCAGCTCGTCGAGCGCCTCCTCGTCCCATACGTCGCCGTTCTCGGCGGCCAGCACCTCGCCGATCGAGGTGAGTTCGAGGGGGCGGTACGAGGGGAAGTCGACGCGGGTCGTGAAACGGGACGAAAGCCCGGGGTTGGCGGCGAGCAGGCGGTCCATGCCCTCGGGGTAGCCGGCGAGGATCACGACGAGATGGTCGCGGTTGTCCTCGGCGCGCTTGAGCAGCACCTGAAGCGCCTCGTCGCCGTATGCGTCGCCCTTGCTGTAGCCGGAGTTGGACAGCGAGTAGGCCTCGTCGACGAAGAGGACGCCGCCGATCGCGGAGTCGATCAGTTCGTTGGCCTTCACGGCGGTCTGGCCGAGGTACTCGCCCACCAGGTCGGCGCGCTGGGCCTCCACGAGGTGATCGCCGCCGAGCAGCCCGAGCGCGTAGAAGACGCGGCCCAGGATGCGGGCCACCGTCGTCTTGCCGGTGCCGGAGGGTCCGGAGAAGACGAAGTGCCGCTTCGGCGGCTGCACGGGAAGGCCCTGCCCGGCGCGCAGCCGGGCCATGTTCAACTGCGCGGACAGCGCCTTCACCTGCCGCTTCACCGGCTCCAGACCGACCATCCGCTCCAACTCGGCGAGCGCCTCCTCGAGCAACGTGGGGTCGGTGGGGCCGGTCGGCAGCTGCGGAGGCTGGACCGGCACTATGGCCTTCTCGCGGACCGTGTCGGTCTCGGACGGCAGTCCGCCCGACGGCGGCAGATCGGGCTCCGAGAGCTTGAGGTCCCGGCCTTCCGGGCCGAACAGCGCGTCGACGCCGTCCGGTCCGTCGATCATGTCCTGGACGCCGGTGAGCGTGATCGCCGCGAGGTCCGCCGCGTCGTCGTACCCGTCGCCCTCGGAGATCGCCGCGAGCCGCGCCGAGGTGTCCATGAAGGCGGGGTCGACCCGGTGCACCGCCCGGTACAGGGGCAGCGCCGCCGCCGACCGTCCCGTGCCCTCGTGCGCCCGCGCCAGCCAGTACCGCAGCTCCTTGCGCTGCGGCTGCTCGCTGCGACAGCGCATCAGCGCAGCCGACAGCAGCGGCTCGGCCTGCCCGTACATCTCCAGGCGTACGCGCGCCATGCCGCCGAACAGCCCGGCCTCGATGCCCAGCATCGGATCGTCGATCAGCGGATCGGTGTGCCGGACCAACTGCTCCCAGTCCTTGACCAGATAGGCCCGGCAGGCGTGCAGAAACCGCACCTGCGGATCGGCGTCCACCGGCGGCAGTCCGGCGAGCGCCCGATCCAGCTCCGGGACATGGCGTCCGTCGAGCCAGTGCGAAGCGTGCGCGAGCAGCAGATCGCGTGGGCTCTCCAGCACGGGCTGCACCCACCAGCCCAGCCAATACCAGGAGTTGAGGGTGCGCCGGTGGCGGGCGCGCTGTTCCCCGAAGCGCTCCCGGTGCCGGAACATCCGCAGCAGCGCGGTGGTCGTGTCGATGCGCAGCGCGTGCAGCCCGAGCCAGCCGTCGGCCATCCCCGGATCGGTCCGGACCGCCGCGCGGAACTCCTCCTCCGCCTGCGGATAGGCCCCCATCGTGTAGGCGTCCACACCTCGCAGCCAGGCGAGGTCGGCCGGGGCCTCGGGGCCCTGCGTGCCGAAGTCCATCACGTCCCCCACATACCGTGCCCCCGTTGAGTGCCGGGCGGGCCGGTGCCCGTCGGCAGCCTTCGTCGAACCGCTGTGCTGTGGACGGGAGTTGCGCGTTCGGTGCGGAGAGCAGCCGTCCGAAGGTCGCACCGAGAGGCATCGTACCCGCGGGGCGGTACCGGGCCGAAGAGTGCCCGCACGACGGGTTCTTCGAGGTGGGAGCACATGGGGCGCACTCAGCTCGGTGACCGAGGGTGAGCGAATCATGGCGCCCGGCGTCCGGAATCCGGAATGAGGACAGAACGAAGCCCCCGATCACGGGGGAACAACCGGGGGCTTCGCGTCTGTCGGCGACTTCGAAAAGCCGCACATTGAGAACGTAAGACCTGTACGGCCCCTCGGTCAAGCCGAGTTGAAGCACTTGGGGCACTTCTCGGACACCCCTCTTCACAGGTTCAGCACACAGGCGACGGCCCGTCACGCTGCGTGATGATCTGGTCCGGTCCAGGGGTCCCAGCAGGTCCCGGAAACACCTCAAATCCCTCCGAAAACCCCCGCACCAAGAGATCGGCAAAGGGCCGAGAAGGGTCCTCGGCGAAGTGGCGGCGCTCGGCGAGAACCCAGCCTGCCCAGAAGTCGCTCTGTTCCGAACCGTCGCGCTTCTGACCTCGCGCCCAGGCGTGCTCGGGCGGCAACTCCATCCACAGCAGGCACGCCAGAAACGGCCGCAACGCACGGCGTCCCGCGCCCACACCCTCGACGAGCACCACGGGCGCCGGCGGCAGTTCGCGGACCGGCCCGAAGCGGCGCGCCTGCCAGTCGTACGGCCGGTAGTGCGCACGCTCGCCGCGGCTCAGCGGCTCGACGACGTCCCGGAGCAGCCGACCCGTCCACGCGAACAGTTCCTCGTGCGTGGCGATGTCGTCCAGGTGCAGTACGGGTGCGCCGCCCAGCGCCTCGGCCAGCCGCCCCGCGAACGTCGTCTTTCCGGAGCCCGCGTGCCCGTCGATGCCGACGAGGCGGACTGGGCCGCAGGAGGGCGGCAGTTGGTGGAGGCGGGAGGCGAGGGTGTCTGGCGAGGTGTGCACATTGCCAGGGTATTTCCCGAACGTAGTGCCAATGGTTGTGACCAATATTGATCGGTGCTACGGCCTCTGAGGTGCTGGCAGGAGACAGCACGGGCATCCATAGTTGGCGCACACCCACACTTTGGACTCGCCCGTTCCGGAAACCTGGGGGTCACCCGCACATGACCAGAGCCGAACAGCCCTCCCGCAGAAGCCTCTTGGCCGTGGCGGTGGCCGCGACAGTGGCGGGTGCCGCCAGCCCGGCGGCCGCCGCCGGCTCCTCCGCCCGCACCGCGCACGCCCCGTCGAAAGCGCCGTCCGGCCAGGTCGACAACCGTGCCTGGACCTCGTACACCGACTGGCGCGGCGGCACCGCGGAGGGCACCCGCGCCGTCTCCGGGAAGCGTCCGGGCCTGGCGATCGCGACCCCCGCCGGCCGCATCGACTACGCGGACCCGCACACCGGCAGGACGGCCACCTGGGAGTACGCGCGCTGGACCTCGCCCGTCCACCGCCTCGCCGTCCCCTCGACCGAGGTCATCGCCTCCTGGAACGCGCACACTCCGGCGGGGACCTGGCTCCAGATCGAGCTGGCGGGCACGTACTCCGACGGAACGGACACCCCCTGGTATGTGATGGGCCGCTGGGCGGCCGGTGACCAGGGCATCAGGCGTACCTCGGTGGACGACCAGAGCGACGGCAAGAGCAGCGTCTGGACGGACGCCTTCTCCATCGACGACGCGGCCTCCGGTCTGCGTCTCGTCTCGTACCGGCTGCGGCTGACGCTGTACCGCAAGCCCGGGGCGAAGATCACGCCCACCGTGTGGCGGCTGGGCGCGATGGGTTCTGACATCCCGGACCGCTTCACCGTCCCGGCCTCGAAGCCCTCGCTCGCCAAGGAGCTGACGGTCCCGCGGTACTCGCAGGAGACCCACATCGGCCAGTACCCGGAGTACGACAACGGCGGCGAGGCCTGGTGCAGCCCCACCTCCTCGCAGATGATCATCGAATACTGGGGGCGGAAGCCCACCGCCGAGGACCTGGCGTGGGTCGATCCCGACTTCGCGGATCCGCAGGTGTGCCATGCCGCCCGGTTCACCTACGACTACCAGTACGAAGGCTGCGGCAACTGGCCCTTCAACGCCGCGTACGCCGCCACGTACAAGGACCTCCAGGGCGTGGTGACGCGACTCGGTTCGCTCACCGATCTGGAGACACTGATCGCGGCGGGCATCCCGGCCATCACGTCCCAGTCGTTCCTCGAGTCCGAGCTGCCCGGAGCGGGTTACGGCACCGCGGGCCATCTGATGACCGTCATCGGATTCACGGCCGACGGCGACGTGATCGCCAACGACCCGAACTCACCGAGCAACGAGGCGGTGCGGCGGGTCTACCAGCGGCGCGCCTGGGAGAACATCTGGCTCCGTACCAAGAGGTACAACGCCTCCGGGAACGTGGTCTCCGGGACCGGCGGGGTCTGTTACCTCTACTTCCCGGCGCATTCCACGGCGCGCCAGCGGAACGCACTGGCGGCGGTCGGCATCCGCTGACAGGAGTGCTGACCTGGGCATACGGGACGTGACCAAGGTCTCTCCCGCAAAGGCCGATTCGGGTGGCAAGGTGGACAAACCCTGGGGCCGAGGGACCTATGGACCCGGGGAGTCCACCGATCGAAGCCAATGCGAGCGAGCTGCCATGACCGCGACCTCTGTCACCGCCGGACGCCTTCAGACCCGTACCGGCGGCCCCAAGGACGACGACCCGAAGATCCTTGAGCACCTTGCCGGCTGGACCTTCGTGGTGGTGCTCGCGATGCTCGTCACACAGCTCGGCATGATCTGACGGCTGGCCTGCGGGGCAGCGGAAGCAGTCGAAGAGAGTCGAACGGGCCGGTGGCGGGGGTCTGCCATACTGCGTGCGAAAGTTTCGGAGGCAGTTGAAGACCAGGGCTGGAATTGAACCATAGTCAACGGCACGACGACCGCCCACGGGCACGCGGCACCGACCGCTCCTTGGCGCGTCGTGCCGAACTCATCGCCATCGGGCGGAAGTTATTCGCCGACACGTCCTACGACACACTGTCGATGGACGACATCGCCAAGCACGCACACGTCGCCAAGGGCTTGATCTACTACTACTTCAAGTCCAAGCGCGGTTACTACCTGGCCATCATCGAGGACTCGGTGGCCGACCTGATCTCCCGCGCGGCCGGCGGCCTCGAACTGCCGCCCTATGAACGAGTGCACCGCACCATCGACGGCTATCTGCGCTACGCCGAGCACCACCAGGCCGCGTACCGCGCGATCATCACCGGCGGCGTCGGCTTCGACGCCGAGGTGCTCGCCATCCGCGACGGCGTGCGCGAAGCCATCCTCGAGACCATCGCCGAGGGAGCGTACGGCCGGCGCAAGGTCGCCCCGCTGCCCCGCATGGCGCTGCTCGGCTGGCTGTGCAGCGTCGAAGGCACCACCCTCGACTGGATCGACCGCCAGGCGCTCCCGCGCGACGTGATGCGCGAACTGCTGGTGAAGATGCTCGGCGGCGCCCTGCGGGCGATCGAGGACCTCGACCCCTCGTACCCGGCGCCGGAAGCCGCCCGCAACGCCTGAGCGAAGAGCGGGGGTCCGCCGACCCCCGCCCCAAGTGACGTACGGAACAAGCTAGTTGATCGACCGGATCAGCTCGCCGTCCGAGGTGTCACCGCTCAGTTCCCAGAAGAAGGTGCCTCCCAGGCCCTGCTGGTTCTTGTAGGCCACCTTCCCGGCGATGGTCGACGGGGTGTCGTAGCTCCACCAGTCGCTGCCGCACTTGGCATACGCCGTGCCGCCGACCGTGCCCGTCGCCGGGCACTTTGTCTTGAGCACCTTGTAGTCGTCGATGCCCTGCTCGTACGTCCCCGCCGCCGGACCGGTGGCGGTGCCGCCGGGCGCTGCCTGGGTGACACCGGTCCAGCCACGCCCGTAGAAGCCGATGCCGAACAGCAGCTTCGAGGCCGGGATACCGAGGCCCCTGAGCTTGGTGATCGTCGCGGAGGTGTGGAACTCCGCCTTCGGAATCCCGGAGTACGAGGTCAGCGGCGAGTGCGGAGCCGTCGGACCGGTCGCGTCCCAGGCGCCGAAGAAGTCGTACGTCATCGGGTTGTACCAGTCGACGTACTGAGCGGCGCCCGCGTAGTCCGCCGCGTCGATCTTGCCGCCGCTGGTGGCGTCGGCCGGGATCGCCGCCGTGACCAGCGCGGAGCCGCCGAACTTCGCGCGCACCGCCGACATCAGCTTCCCGTACGCCTCCCTGCCGCTGGTGTCGCAGGTCAGGCCGCAGGCATTGGGGTACTCCCAGTCGATGTCGATCCCGTCGAAGACGTCCGCCCACTTGGAGTTCTCGACCAGGTCGTAGCAGGACTGGGCGAAGGCAGTCGGGTTCCCGGCGGCCTCGGCGAAGCCGCCGGACCAGGTCCAGCCCCCGAAGGACCAGAGGACCTTGAGGTTCGGGTGCTTCTTCTTCAGCTCGCGCAGCTGGTTGAAGGTGCCGCGCAAGGGCTGGTCCCAGGTGTCGGCGGCGCCGTCGACGGACTCGGCCGCGGTGTACGTCCGTTCCGTCGCCGCGTAGGAGTCGCCCATGGCGCACTTGCCGCCGGTGACGTTGCCGAAGGCGTAGTTGATGTGGGTGAGCTTGGCCGCCGAGCCGGACGTGTCGATGTTCTTGACGAGGTAATTGCGGGCGTAGGTGCCCCACTCGGTGAAGTAGCCGACGACCTTCGAGCCGGCGGCGGCTTTCCTTGCCGGGCCGGAGGCCGTGGCGTCTTGCGACGCAGTGGCGGGGCCCGCACCGGCGAGCAGTCCCGCACCGAGGACGGTGCAGCACACGGCGGAAATGAGTGTCCGGAAGCGGGCGGGGGGACGTTGCGGTCTGAGCATCGGGTCACCTCGTGGGGAGGGGAGCGTGGGGGAGTGGTGCCGGCCCTGCCGGGTGGCGCTCGGGCAGGACGGTACCGCTTGGCATGAACGCGTTCGACGCTGGGGGGAACAGTAGAAGGACTAGACCAGTGCGTCAATGGTTCGGACCAATCCGAATGTGTTCTAATTAACGAGCGTTAACCGGTGACGCGCTGCTGCGGACCGGGCATACTCACAGCGCACAGCCGCTGGTCAGCTCCCTCCGTGACCCGGACGGACAGCATCGGCTGGGCACTGTGAGACCCGGTGGAGCCCCCTAAAACCAAGGCGGGCGCTCGCCGAAGTGCCCGACAGGGAGGAGAGCGTCGCCATGCCCGACCGCGCCCCGCAGCCGGTGGACCGTCAACTGCCCACGGACGAGGCCCGGGATCTGATCTCGCTCGTCCGCGACATCGCGCAGCGCGAGATCGCCCCGAAGGCGGCCGAGGAGGAGGACGCCGGGCGCTTCCCGCGCGACGTCTTCACGCTGCTCTCCGAGTCGGGACTGCTAGGTCTTCCGTACGACTCCGAGTACGGCGGCGGTGACCAGCCGTACGAGGTCTATCTCCAGGTCCTCGAAGAGCTCGCCGCGGCCCGGCTGACCGTCGGCCTCGGCGTCAGCGTGCACTCGCTGTCCTGCCACGCCCTCGCCCACTACGGCACGAAGGAACAGCAGGTCGAGCATCTGCCGGCCATGCTCGGCGGCGGCCTCCTCGGGGCGTACTGCCTCTCCGAGCCGTCCTCCGGATCCGATGCCGCCAGCATGCGAACCAAGGCCGTACGGGACGGGGATGACTGGCTGCTCACCGGCACCAAGGCCTGGATCACTCATGGGGGGATCGCCGACTTCTACACCGTGTTCGCGCGCAGCGGCGGTGAGGGGACGCGGGGCATCACGGCGTTCCTCGTTCCCGGTGACGCCGAGGGGCTGAGTGCGGCGGTGCCCGAGAAGAAGATGGGGCTGAAGGGCTCGCCCACGGCTCAGGTCCACCTCGACGGGGTGCGGATCTCCGACGGCCGGCGCATCGGCGACGAGGGCCAGGGCTTCGCGATCGCCCTGTCCGCGCTCGACTCCGGGCGGCTCGGCATCGCGGCCTGTGCGATCGGCGTGGCCCAGGCGGCGCTGGACGAGGCGGTCGCGTATGCCACCGGGCGCGAGCAGTTCGGCCGGCGGATCGCGGACTTCCAGGGCCTGCGCTTCATGCTTGCGGACATGGCGACCCAGATCGAGGCGGGCCGGGCGCTCTATCTCACGGCCGCCCGGCTGCGGGACGCGGGGCGGCCGTTCTCCAAGCAGGCGGCCATGGCGAAACTGCTGTGCACCGACGCCGCGATGAAGGTCACCACGGACGCCGTCCAGGTGCTCGGCGGGTACGGCTACACCGCGGACTTCCCCGTCGAGCGCTACATGCGTGAGGCGAAGGTGCTGCAGATCGTCGAGGGCACCAATCAGATCCAGCGGATGGTCATCGCTCGTCACCTAGCTGGTCCCGAGTCGCGGTGAACAGCCGCCCGTATCCGTACATGACCGAGGGCGCGACGAGCCGTACCCACTCGGGGTCGTGACGCCCCGGCAGAGTCCGGCCCCGTTTGGCCCAAGTGCGAAGCAGAGCACGGTAGATGGGCGGATCCTGGGGCTGCCGCAGCGCTTGGAGTGTTTGTGCCTTTGGCGTCTTTGCCTGTGGCTTTTCAGGCTGCTTCTGTGCGCTCGGCTGCTGCGCACTCTGGGGAGCCGGTTCCGCGGGTGCCGGAACGATAATCCTGCGGCGACGGCTCGTCTCTGCGTAGGTAGAGGTCATATCGGGGCCAACGCGTCGAGGCCGGACAAGTCACCGGCCACGGATTCGCCCGTCAGTTCACGGCGGGGCCCGTACGGGGTTCTGAACCCAGCCGGTCAGACTTGACGAAGTCCGGTGCGGCACCGCGCCCCTTCAGGGGCGCGGGGCTGTATCAACATGCGACTCCTCCCCCACTCTCGGCTTCGCTCGAGCGGGGGGACCCCCATCGTGGGCGCGACCAGCCACATACGGCCCGCAGTCAAAACCGGACCCGAATTCCGGCCGAACCCAGCGGAGCGCTTACGCCGCCTGGCGGCGCATCACCGGCACCCGGATGGGACGCGAGCCGGGGCCGCCGACGTGCGAGAAGGGTTGTGTGCGCCAGTCGAGTCCCTGAGGGAGCGTCAACAGCAGGGCGGTGTCCTGCTCCTGGGCCTCCATCGACTCGTCGGCGGGCCGGGCCTCGGCCGCCGCGCGGCCCGTACCGGCACAGACCGTGAGCCCGAACGGGTTCCACGGGGTGGCGCACAGCGCGTGCTCGGGCAGGACCTCCTCGTCCGCGAGGAGCGCGATGGGCTGCGCGCAGTCCGGGCAGATCACCCGGTACATCTCGAAGGTGTCGTACGCGTCGAGCTCGTCCTCAGCCGGTTCAACACCCTCCGGCGCGGGCTCGGCGACCGGCTGCTGCCGCTTGGGTGCGGTACGACCGGGGCGCTTCAGACTCTGCATATATTTTCTCCCCCTCGGGTGGGCCGACAAGGCGCTGCGGCCTCGACCACAGCAAGCACTTCCCGCCCCGTCTCGGCGGTAATCACGAGAACATCACGGAACCTGTGGCCACACTGTGGCGTTCGTCACATGCCGCTCGCAGGTGCCGGACGCGGTGGATTTGTCCCCGCACGGCTCGCCGGGTCCTCCCCATCAGATCACAAACCGGGTATGACCTGCGCCGCTGAGGTACCGGTGAGGATCAAGGGCCCTGTAGGTTCCTGCCATGGAGGAGCTCGACCGACAGATCGTGCAGCTGCTCGTCGAGGACGGGCGGATGAGCTACACCGACCTGGGCAAGGCCACCGGACTGTCCACGTCGGCCGTGCACCAGCGGGTGCGCCGGCTCGAGCAGCGCGGCGTCATCCGCGGCTATGCGGCGGTCGTCGACCCGGAGGCCGTCGGTCTGCCGCTGACGGCCTTCATCTCGGTGAAACCCTTCGACCCCAGCGCCCCGGACGACATCGCGGAACGACTGTCCGGCGTCCCCGAGATCGAGGCCTGCCACAGCGTCGCGGGCGACGAGAACTACATCCTCAAGGTCCGCGTCTCGACCCCCCACGAGCTGGAGGAACTGCTCGCGCGCCTCCGCTCGCTGGCCGGCGTGTCGACGCGTACGACGGTCGTCCTGTCGACGCCGTACGAGGCACGGCCGCCCAAGATCTGAACCCCTGGAAGAGCCCCGGAAGAGGGGTGCGGGCGTCGAGGGGCGAGACTGTTCTCCATGAGTGAGAGCACCGCCACCCCACGTACCGTGCTGCTGCGCGGCGGGGAAGTCCACAGCCCCGCCGACCCGTTCGCCACCGCGATGGTCGTGGAACGCGGGCAAGTCGCCTGGGTCGGCTCCGAGGGCGCGGCCGACGCGTTCGCGGACGGGGCCGACGAGGTGGTGGACCTCGAAGGCGCCCTGGTCACCCCGGCGTTCACCGACGCCCATGTGCACAGCACGGCCACCGGGCTCGCCCTCACCGGCCTCGATCTGTCCGACGTGCCCTCCCTGGCGGCGGCCCTCGATCTCGTACGGGACTTCGCCGCGGCCCGCCCCGGCGACCGGGTCCTCCTCGGCCACGGCTGGGACGCCGCCCGCTGGCCCGGGCGGCGCCCGCCCCGGCGGGACGAACTCGACGAAGCCACCGGCGGTCGCCCGCTCTACCTCAGCCGGATCGACGTGCACTCCGCCGTCGTGACCACGGCCCTGCTGGATCTGGCGCCAGGGGTGCGGGAGAAGGCGGGCTTCGAGGCCGGGCAACCGCTCACCCGGGACGCCCACCACGCCGTCCGCGCCGCGGCTCTGGGAGCCGTCACCCCGGCCCAGCGCACCGAGGCCCAGCGTGCCGCGCTGGCGCACGCCGCCTCGCTCGGCATCGGCTCCGTCCACGAGTGCGCGGGCCCGGAGATCTCCTCCGAGGACGACTTCACGGGGTTGCTGCGGCTCGCCGCGGAGGAGGCCGGGCCGAGGGTCGTCGGTTACTGGGCCGAGCAGGACGTCACGAAGGCCCGCTCCCTGGGCGCGATCGGCGCCGCGGGCGACCTCTTCGTCGACGGCGCGCTCGGCTCGCACACGGCCTGCCTGCACCGGCCGTACGCGGACGCCGACCACACCGGCACCTCCTACCTGGACGCCGCCGATGTCGCCGCCCATGTAGTGGCCTGTACGGAGGCGGGGCTGCAGGCCGGCTTCCACGCCATCGGGGACGCGGCCGTGACCGCTGTGGTCGAGGGAGTGCGCGTCGCCGCCGAGAAGGTCGGCCTGGCCCGGGTGCGTGCCGCCCGGCACCGTGTCGAGCACGCCGAGATGCTCACCCCCGAGACCATCGCGGGCTTCGCCGAACTCGGCCTCACCGCCTCCGTCCAGCCCGCCTTCGACGCGCTGTGGGGCGGCGAGGACGGCATGTACGCACAGCGCCTGGGCGCCGAACGGGCCCGTACGCTCAACCCGTTCGCGGCCCTCCTGCGTACCGGCGTACCGCTCGCCTTCGGCTCCGACAGCCCCGTCACCCCGCTCGACCCGTGGGGCACCGTCCGCGCCGCGGCCTTCCACCGCACGCCGGAGCACCGGATCTCCGTACGCGCCGCCTTCACGGCCCATACGCGGGGCGGCTGGCGGGCGATCGGCCGGGACGAGGCGGGCGTCCTGGTGCCGGGCGCACCCGCCGACTACGTCGTGTGGCGCGCCGATGAACTGGTCGTCCAGGCACCGGACGACCGGGTCGCCCGATGGTCGACCGACCCCCGCTCCGGCACCCCCGGACTGCCCGACCTGACGCCCGGGACGCGCCTTCCCGTCTGTCTGCGGACCGTCGTGGGGGGCCGCACCGTGTTCGTACGGCCGGAGGGGTGATGTGCTGGGGCGGCTCGGCGCCGGTCATCACCGGGCGCTTCGTCATGCGACCTGCGTGTCCTCCGCGCTGACCAGGCGATTGAGTGAAAGTCCGCAGCTCGAACGGCTGTTGACAGAAAGCGGCGGGTGGCCGGTAGGTTCGGCCGGGTCCACCACCGGACGTCCGACCGCGGAGGTTCCGAGCAGCCCTCGAAGCGCCGCTGCGTCAGGGGTGGTGTGCCGGACCGGCGCACCACAACTGGGAGCCAGGCCCAGCGCTCGCGCCACGAGGGCGGGGGAACGTACCGCAGGTCGGCAGGTGTGACCCGGGTGGGGCCCGGCGCTCAGTAGACAACGGCTCTAGGTCGATCCGCAGCCAGCGGGTCCCAGGTCGGCCCGAAGGGCGCCGGGCCCCGATCCGCTGTATCTTCCCCTTCTCAGGTCTCCCGGGCCGCCGTCCCTGCCTGCGCCGAAGCGGGCGCTCGCTATGGTGGAGCCCCTCGCACGGATGTCTTAAGGGGAAGCTGTGAACGACGGCGGTGGGCGGCAGTTCGGTCCGCTCGGCACCACCTTGGTGATCATCCCCACCTACAACGAGGTGGAGAACATCAGGGCGATCGTCGGCCGGGTGCGGGCCGCTGTGCCCGCGGCGCACGTCCTGGTCGCCGACGACAACAGTCCCGACGGCACCGGCAAGCACGCCGACGAGTTGTCCGCCGAGGACGACCACGTCCACGTACTGCACCGCAGGGGCAAGGAGGGCCTCGGCGCCGCCTACCTCGCGGGCTTCCGGTGGGGGCTCGAGCACGGTTACGGCGTACTGGTCGAGATGGACGCCGACGGTTCGCACCAGCCCGAGGAACTGCCCCGGCTGCTCACCGCACTCAAGGGCGCCGACCTGGTCCTCGGCTCCAGGTGGGTGCCGGGCGGGCGGGTCGTGAACTGGCCCAAGTCCCGGGAGTTCATCTCGCGCGGCGGCAGCCTGTACTCCCGCGTCCTGCTCGACGTACCGCTCCGCGATGTCACCGGCGGCTACCGCGCGTTCCGCCGGGAGACCCTCGAAGGTCTCGGCCTCGGCGACGTCGCCTCCCAGGGCTACTGCTTCCAGGTCGACCTGGCACGCCGTGCCGTCAAGGCCGGCTACCACGTCGTCGAGGTGCCCATCACCTTTGTCGAGCGGGAACTCGGCGACTCCAAGATGAGCCGCGACATCCTCGTGGAGGCGTTGTGGCGGGTCACGACGTGGGGTGTGGGGGAGCGGGCGGGGCGGATCTTAGGGCGTAAGTCGCCTTGATCCGTGGGGCCTTGGGCAGAATTGATCGCCCCCCTTATCCCGTCCTGAGCCGGGTCCAGGCACACTGGACGCATGACGACTGGCGCTCCGACTCCGACGTACCCCGCGCGACCGCGGCGGTCCCGGCTGCGTACGTTCCTGCCGCTCGGCATCGCCGCATGGCTGGTCCTGGAGATCTGGCTGTTGACCGTGGTGGCGGGCACGGCGGGTGGCTGGGCCGTCTTTCTGCTGCTCGTGGCCGGGTTCGTGCTGGGTTCCGTGGTCATCAAGCGGGCCGGACGCCGGGCCTTCCGGGCCCTGAGCGAGGCGCTGCAACAGCAGCAGGGCGGCGTGCTGCCGCAGGGTGAGCGGGACAGCGAAGGCAA
The DNA here is from genome assembly GCF_054783935.1 of Streptomyces pseudoechinosporeus. Taxonomy (NCBI): domain Bacteria; kingdom Bacillati; phylum Actinomycetota; class Actinomycetes; order Kitasatosporales; family Streptomycetaceae; genus Streptomyces; species Streptomyces pseudoechinosporeus. The sequence continues at coordinate 63,926 of NZ_BAAGPS010000001.1, read as the reverse complement.
TGGCCTGATGATGCTGGGCGGCCTGCTCCTGATGCTGCCGGGCCTGATCTCCGACGCGTTCGGTCTCGTCCTGCTGATCCCGCCGGTCCAGAAGTCCCTGAGCCGCTACGCGGAGCGCACCTTCGAACGCAAGCTGCGTGAAGCCACTCCCGGCACCCTGGGCGATGCCTTCCAACAGGCCCGCATGCACCGCCCCGACGGCAAGGTCGTACCGGGCGAGGTCATCCGCGAGGACGAGGGCCGGGGGCCCGAGGGGGAGCCGGGGCCGCGTCCGCCGCTGATCAGCTGAGTCCCGCACCCCGTAGCCCCGTAAGGGGCGCGGGGCTGTATCAATTTGCGGCTCCGCCGCGATGGGGGTCCCCCCGCTCGAGCGAAGCCGAGAGTGGGGGAGCGACCAGCCACGACGATCCCGCAGCGCAGGCACGACCCGTCACACCCCCTTGCGGGGGCCTGGGGCGAGCCCGGGGCGCAGCCCCAGGAACGTGGATCACCCACCCGAGCTCAGCGGCGTGTCAGCGCACAACAGAACCGCGGGT
>NZ_BAAGPS010000001.1:0-63374 GCF_054783935.1 Streptomyces pseudoechinosporeus | reverse complement strand
GCCGTGCCCCAAAGCACGGCACCCGCGGTCCCGGGTGCGCTCTCTATGCCGCCCAACCCCCGGAGGGGCTACGCGGACTTGCGGCTGTCCCGCGGATGTACCGCGATGTTCATGGCGCCGGATCGGAGAACGGCCAGGCGCTCCTCGAGGACCTCTTCGAGTTCCTCGCGTGTGCGCCGCTCCATCAGCATGTCCCAATGCGTGCGCGCGGGCTTGGCCTTCTTCTCTTCGGGGCCGTCGCCGTCCACGAGGAGTGCCTGGGCCCCGCAGACCTTGCACTCCCACTCCGGCGGGATCTCCGCCTCCACCGAGAAGGGCATCTCAAAGCGATGGCCCTTCTCGCATGCGTACTCCACGGCCTGGCGTGGGGCCAGGTCGATGCCGCGGTCCGTCTCGTAGCTGGTCACCACGAGGCGCGTGCCGCGAAGAGCTCGCTCACTCATGAATCGTGCCTCCCGGGCTTGTCGCCCACAGGACAGGTGTCGCTGTCGTCGTCATCCGGTCAACGTCCGGTCGGCGGTAAAGATTCCCGTTGTGGGTCATGCGTCGCCGTCGTAGCCGCCCCTTGTTGTACCCACCAGCGCCCGGTTTGTCACATCTGAGGGCAGATGTCACCCAGCGTTTCGGCTTCTTTGACGCGCAGTAACGGTACGCCTGGCAGGCCAAACGCGTACACTACCGGCCATTGGCCCCAGGTGCTAAATCGGTGCTGGATCTGGCGCTAGATCCGGTCCGGAACCGGGTTGCCCGCATCCCGCACCGCCTGCCGCACCGAAACCCGCGCGAGCAGCACGAACCCGATGACGAAGAAGGCCACGAGCGAGATGATCGCGTCCCGATAACTTCCGGTCAGCTGGTAGGTCAGACCGAACAGAAGCGGGCCAAGCCAGCTCATGCCGCGGTCGCTCATCTCGTACGCCGAGAAGTACTCGGCCTCCTTGCCCCGCGGCACCAGGTGTGAGAACAGCGAGCGGGACAGCGCCTGGCTCCCGCCGAGCACGAGTCCGATCCCGGCGGCGAGCACGAAGAACCACACGGATGAGCTCGCGGGCAGGAAGTAACCCGCCCCGATCGTCACCGTCCACGCCACGAGTGAGCCGAGAATCGTGCGCTTCGCGCCGTACACGCGCGCGAGCCGGCCCATGCCGAGCGCCCCGGCCACGGCCAGCAGCTGGACGAGCAGCACCGCGACGATGAGGGTCGACTGGCCGAGGCCCAGCTCTTCGGAGCCGTACACGGAGGCCTGTGAGATGACCGTCTGGATGCCGTCGTTGTAGACGAGATAGGCCAGCAGGAAGGCGAGCGTCCGGGGCTTGCGCCGCATGTCCCGCAGGGTGGCGGCCAGTTGACGCCAGCCTTGCACGGACGTCCCTTCCCGGGGCGTCGTACGGCGGTCGCGCAGCCGCTTGAGCGGTACGAGCGTGAAGGCGCCCCACCAGATGCCCGCGGAAGCCAGACAGATGCGTACCGCCATCGTCTCCGAGAGGCCGAAGCTGTCATGGGCCGTGAACAGCACCAGGTTCGCCACCAGAACCAGCGCGCCCGCCGCGTAACCGAAGGCCCAGCCCCTGGACGAGACGGCGTCGCGCTCCTCGGGCGGGGCGATCTGCGGCAGATAGGAGTTGTAGAGCACCATCGAGACGGCCAGCGAGGCATTGGCCACGATCAGCAGGAAGCCGCCCAGCAGATAGCGGTCGCCGTCCAGGAAGAACATGCCGGTGGTGGCCGCGGCGCCCACATAGGCGGCGGTCGCGAGCAGCGGCTTCTTGCGCCCGGTGCGGTCGGCCGCCGCTCCCGCCAGGGGCATCACGAAGATCGACAGAATCACGGACGCGGACACGGAGTACGCGAAGAAGGAACCCGCGCGGACCGGGATCCCCAGGGGGTGCACAAAGCCGTCCGCGTCCGCCGCCGACTCGGCGACCGACGTCAGATAGGGCCCGAGGAACACTGTCAGGACACTCGTCGAATAGACGGAGCAGGCCCAGTCGTAGACGTACCAGCCGTGTTGTTCGCGGCGCCGCCCGGCCGCGTCGTCGGCCGCCTCCGTCCGCACGGTGTCGGTGCCCACCCGTGCCCTCGCTTCCCCGTCGCGGTCCCCGTACGCGGACGCCGCGAGGTACGCCGGGTCGCTCAGACCCAGGTGCCACGGTCCTTGAGGACCCCGCGCAGCGTCTCGATGTGATCGGTCATGATGCCATCGACTCCGAGGTCCAGGAGACGGTGCATCCGCTCGGGCTCGTTGACGGTCCACACGTGGACGTGCAGCCCGCGCGCGTGGGCGGCGCGTACGAAGCGGTGGTCGACCACCGGGACACCCGACTGGGACTCGGGCACCTGCGCGCAGATCGCCGAGCGGCGCAGCGCCGCGGGAACGCCCCACGACCGCAGGCGCAGCCCCAGGACACCCCGGGTGCCGTACGAGGTCGCCAGTCGCGGCCCGGCCAGGCGCTGGGCGCGGGACACGCGCGCCTCGGAGAACGAGCCGACGCAGACGCGGTCCCAGGAGTTGGTGCGGGCGATCAGGTCGAGCAGCGGGTGCAGGGCGGGCTCCGCCTTGATGTCGACGTTCCAGCGGACGTCGGGGAACGTCTCCAGGAGCTCCTCGAAGAGGGGCACCGGTTCGGCACCGGCCACGCGCGCGTGCCGTACGTCGTCCCAGGGGAGGTCTGCTATCCGGCCCTCCCCGTCGGTCACCCGGTCCAGCGTCGCGTCGTGGAAGGCGACGAGCCGGCCGTCGGCGGTGGCGTGCACATCGGTCTCGATGTACCGGTAGCCCGCCTCGACCGCGCGCCGGAACTGCGCCACGGTGTTCTCCAGTCCGTCCGCCGCCCCGCCCCGGTGGGCGAAGGCGATCGGGCCGGGGTGATCGAGATAGGGATGGCGTATCCGCGTGGTCACCGGTGCAGTATCGCCCGCTTCGGTTGACCCGCGGCAACGACGGTGCTGCCGTCCGCCGAGGGAACGGCGAACACCCGCAGGAACAGCTGGGCGAGCGGGCCGATCGACAGTGCGTACAGGACCGTGCCGATGCCGACGGTGCCGCCGAGCGCGAACCCGGTCGCCACGACCATGATCTCGATGGCCGTGCGCACCAGGCGGATCGAGACTCCCGTGCGCTGGTGCAGCCCCGTCATCAGGCCGTCGCGAGGGCCGGCCCCGAAGCGCGCCGCGATGTACATGCCCGTCGCCACGCCGTGCAGGACGATCCCCGCGACCAGCAGCGGGACGCGGACCGCCAGGGTGCGGGCGTCCGGTACGAGGGCCAGCGTCGCGTCCAGCGCGACACCGATCACCAGGACGTTGGAGATCGTTCCGAGCCCGGGCCGCTGGCGCAGCGGGATCCACAGCAGCAGCACCGAGGCACCCACGAGGGTCAGCACCACACCGATCGACAGCCCCGTCCGCTCGGCGAGCCCTTCGTGCAGTACGTTCCACGGCTCCAGCCCCAGGCCCGATCTGACGAGGAGTGCCGAGCTCGCGCCATACAGCGTGAGACCGCCGTAGAGCTGCGACAGCCGCCGTACGAGATGCCTCTGTGTGGACAAGACGTGCCCCCCTGAGATGGTGGTAGTGGCCTGATGCATGACACCCTGTGGCTTGGCAGGACCTGCCATCCATGGCCAATTCGGGGAAGGTGGACTGAGAATCATGGCTCAGTGGACTTCGGCGGTCGGTGCCGCACAGCTGGCCCGGCTGCTCAACTCCCAGCAGGAGCGCCCTGCCGGTCCCGGTACGCGACGCCCGCCCGCCTATCGCGCCCTCGCCGACGGCATCCGGCTGCTCGTGCTCGAAGGGCGCGTCCCCGTTGCCGCGCGGCTGCCCGCGGAGCGGGAACTGGCCCTCTCCTTGTCCGTCAGCCGCACCACCGTGGCCGCCGCCTATGAGTCGCTGCGCAGCGAGGGGTTCCTGGAGTCCCGCCGGGGAGCGGGCAGTTGGACCGCCGTTCCGGCCGGCAATCCGCTGCCTGCGCGCGGTCTCGAACCGCTGCCGCCCGATGCGCTCGGCTCCATGATCGACCTCGGCTGCGCGGCCCTGCCCGCGCCCGAGCCCTGGCTCACCCGTGCCGTACAGGGCGCCCTGGAGGAGCTGCCGCCGTACGCCCACACCCACGGCGACTATCCGGCGGGGCTGCCCGCGCTGCGCACGACGATTGCCGAGCGCTACACCGCGCGCGGCATTCCCACGATGCCCGAGCAGATCATGGTGACCACCGGCGCCATGGGAGCCATCGACGCCATCTGCCACCTCTTCGCCGGGCGCGGTGAGCGCATCGCCGTCGAGTCGCCCAGTTACGCCAACATCCTCCAGTTGATGCGCGAGGCGGGAGCCCGTCTGGTGCCCGTCGCCATGGCCGAGGGGCTCGCGAGCTGGGACATGGACCGCTGGCGGCAGGTGCTGCGCGACGCGGCGCCCCGTCTCGCGTACGTCGTCGCGGACTTCCACAACCCGACCGGCGCGCTCGCCGACGAGGACCAGCGGCGGCGGCTCGTGGACGCGGCGCGGTCGGCGGGCACCGTGCTGGTCGTGGACGAGACCATGAGCGAGCTGCATCTGGACGAGGGGCTCGAACTGCCGCGCCCCGTCTGCGGTTTCGACCCGGCCGGGTCGACGGTGATCACGGTGGGCTCGGCCAGCAAGGCGTTCTGGGCGGGCATGCGGATCGGCTGGGTGCGGGCGGCGCCCGATGTGATCCGCAGCCTGGTCGCGGCACGCGCGTACGCCGATCTGGGCACCCCCGTCCTGGAACAGCTGGCCGTGAACTGGCTGCTCAGCACCGGGGGTTGGGAGCAGGCAGTGGACATCCGGCGGGACCAGGCCCGCGAGAACCGCGACGCGCTCGTGGCCGCCGTACGCCGTGAGCTGCCCCGCTGGGAGTTCGAGGTGCCGCACGGCGGGCTCACGCTGTGGGTGCGTACCGGAGGGCTGTCGGGCTCGCGGCTGGCCGAGGCCGGCGAGCGGGTCGGCGTACGGGTGCCGTCGGGGCCACGCTTCGGAGTGGACGGGGCCTTCGAGGGCTATGTGCGGCTGCCGTTCACGGTCGGCGGCGCGGTGGCCGAGGAGGCCGCGGCGCGCCTGGCCGCGGCGGCCCGTCTGGTGGAGACGGGAGCGAACGGGGCGACGGAGACCCCGCGCACCTTCGTGGCGTGACGCCGCGTTCGGACCTCCCGACCTCTCGCGACCCGTCAGCCTTCCGCCACGACCTTCGTGCCCTTCGTGGGGACCGTGCGGTCTTCCGCCGGGGCGTCGGCGGGCTCCGGGTCCGTCGAAGCGGTGCGTTCCGGCAGGAGGCTCAGGACCGCCTGGCGGTGGGCCTCGCTCGTCGCCTCGTCGTACGGGTCCGGGGTCGCCGGAACCTGGAAGCGGTGCACCGGACCCGTGCCCAGCCGGGCGTAACCGCGGCCGACGGGCACGTTCGGGGTCGGGGTGGTGGGCGGACGCGTCCCGAGCACCGCTTCGAGCTGCGCGGCAGAGGCCGGGCCGAGCACGACACGCGCGCGCGTGTGCTGACGTACCGGGTCGATGAGGGACTCCATGCCGTCGAACTGCTCGGCCACCGCCACTGTCACACCGGCCGCGCGCCCGTGCCGCAACGGCACCTGGAGGAGGGACTGCGGGTCGCGGCGCCCGTCTGCCGCCGCCAGCTGCCCGAGCACCGTCGGGCGGTCCAGGAGAAGCCAGAGCGGACGCAGTGTGTCGTCCGGCGGGGACTGGCCCGCCTGACGGGCCCGGTTCATGGCGATGAGGCGTCGCTCCGTCTCGTGCGCCGCCCACTCCAGACCGGCCAGGGCCCCCGTCAGATCGCACTCGACGGCCAGTACGCCGGCGCGGTCCGTGAGGCACGCGAACTCGCCCGTGCCGCCGCCCTCGACGATCAGCACGTCACCGTGCCGGAGGACCTGCAGAGCGATCGACCTCAGGAGGCTGGTCGTGCCGCTCCCGGGACCGCCCACCGCGAGAAGGTGCGGCTCGGTCGAGCGCACGCCGGTGCGCCAGACGACCGGCGGAACGTCGCGCCGTTCCCCACCGGCGATGACAGGGAGCGTCCGCTGGACGCCCGCCGGGTCGGTGAAGCCGAGCACTGTCTCGCCCGGAGCCGTGACGAAGCGCTGGGCGGCGATGTCGACGGGGAGCGGCGGCAGGACTGTGACGGTGAGCTGATTGCCCTCCTCGTCCCACTCGAAGCGGTACTCCCGGCCACGGCCCGACTTCGTGTGCAGCAACTGCTCGATACGTGCGCGGGAGGCCGCCTCGCCGTCCGTGAAGTACGCCGGGTAGCGGATCGTCAGCTGCGAGATGCGGCCGGTGCCGTCGAACGCGTACGAGACGAAGGCCTTCGCCCACTCCCCGCCGTGTGTGAACAGGGGAGTGGGGTCCTCGGGGGCCGAGAAGTACGGGACGAGCGCCTCGTAGAGCGATTCCAGGCGCTTGGTCTGCGCCTCGTCGGGGGGCGCCGGCCGGGACGGGGTGCGGTCCCGGCCGTGCCAGGCGGCAGCCGCCATGAGGGTGAGGGCGGCGAGCAGTGGCCCGAAGGGCAGGAGGGCGACGACCAGCACGATCGAGGCCAGCAGGAACAGCAGCGGCCCGCGCCGGTCCCTGGGGGTGGCGGCCCATCTGAGCCGCCCTGCTGCCGCCAGCCGGCGCAGTCCACGGGTGATCGTGATCAGCGGATGGAGGACGTCGGTGGCACTGTCGGCGGCCGACCGGGCCAGCTTCCGGCCGCGGACGATCCGGTCGCTGCCGTTGCTCAGAATGCGGGGGAGAGGGCGCCGGGCCACTGCTGTCTCCTGACGGTGCGCGCGGAGGGGAAGGGCGTCAGAACTTGATTCCGCCGAGGAAGCTGGCCAGGCTCTCGCCGCCGGCCCTGATGCTCGGGGCGATGGCCGTGCTCGCCAGATAGAACCCGAAGAGCGCGCACACCAGCAGGTGCGAGGCCTTGAGGCTGTCCTTGCGGAAGAAGATGAAGACGATGATGCCGAGCAGGACGACACCTGAGATGGATAGGATCATGATGGTTCTCCTGGTAAATGGGGACAGTCACCATGAGTAGTTTCAGGCTCACAGCATGTATCTGTGCGATAAAAGGCGCAACTAGGTGAATTTCCCCTTGTTTCGCCCTGATGGTCCCTGGCTCACCGGCCACCCGGACCTCAGCGGTCGTCTGCCGACTTCGAGGTGATCTTTACCTCGGCCGGGCCCGGTCATGTGGCCGCTCGAGCCAGTACGCTGGCGAATCACTCGTACGGCCGCACCCTCGCGGTCGTACGGACCCGAAGTCCCCCGAGTTCCCGCAGCGAGAGGTGGTCCGGCCGATGAGCGAAGCCCCCGACCCCGAGGTCGTGGAGCTGGCGACCAGGATCTTCGATCTTGCGCGCCGGGGCGAGACCGAGGCGCTCGTCGCCTATGTCGACGCGGGCGTCCCGGCCAACCTCACCAACGACCGCGGCGACTCGCTCGTGATGCTCGCCGCCTACCACGGCCACGCCGACGCGGTGCGCGCCCTCCTGGAGCGCGGCGCCGAGGCCGACCGCGTCAACGACCGGGGCCAGACACCGCTCGCCGGAGCGGTCTTCAAGGGCGAGGACGCGGTGGTCCGGGTCCTCCTGGACGCCGGTGCCGACCCCTCCGCAGGCACGCCGTCCGCGGTGGACACGGCCCGGATGTTCGGCAAGGCCGAGTTGCTCGACCTCTTCGGAGCGCCCTGAACCACCCGCCCTGACCAGGCGGAACAACGATTTTGGGGGAGGCGGTACGGAGCCGCCGGAAATGCGGTCGCGGTAGCGAGAACCGCTGGGTCATCATGACGTCGTGATTCACGGACGCGATGGCTGGGCAGGTGTTGCCGCACCGCGCGGGCCGTGATGCGGCCCCTACGGGCACCGACGAGAGGCAGAGGAAGATGGTCTACAGCAAGCAAGAGACGACGGGCGCTCCGACGTGTTGTCACGCGACCAGGTAAAGCACGATCTCCGGTTGCGCCGACGCTTGATGTGAGGCTGTTTCCCATGTTCGATCCGGTCATAGCGCCCAGCGGTACGCTGCTCGGCCTGCTCCAGAGGGGCCGCGGCGACGGCACGCTGCACGCGCTCACCGCACCGCGCCCCGAGGCGCTCGCCGCGCTCAACGCGTGTGTGCTGCACGACCCCCGCCACGACTGGCAGGTGGAGAACCGCTCCCTGTACTACGCCCGTCTCTATCTCGACCTGAACGGCGAGCTCGACGAGATCGAGGCTCACCTCTTCGACGCCGAAGACATCCTCGACACGGACGAGTCACGCACGGGCCTCGCGCTCGCCGTGCTCGGACATCTCGCCTCGTACGGCAGGCGGGACGCGCTCGCACTGCTGCGGCGGTACGCCGCCCGCGGCAGCAACTGGGCCTGGGCCCTGGACGAGCTGGCACTGCGCGACGACGACGCCGGACTGCGCGCACTCGCGGCGCCGGTCCTCGCCCGCTTCCCGGCAGATCCCGAGGGCGAGGCCGAACTCGCCGCCGCCGTGCGCGACGCCTTCGAACCCCGGCCCTGGCGGCTGTGGGCCGAGGACCCCCGCTCCTCCATCGCCACGCGCGTGCGCGGCGCCCAGGAAGCCGGCTCCTTCGACCGCTGGCAGCGGCAGATGCGACCCTCCGGACCCCGTCCCGGGTGGAGCGTGCGGGCCGTCTTCGAGTGGGCCCAGCAGGGCGTCGAACGCGGAGCCGCGCTCCATGTCCCGGCCGCCCGCTGCCTCACGGCGGTCGCCGGGCCCGGCGACCGCCCCGAGATCATCGACGCGGCCCGGCACGGCGACGACGGCGCCCGCTGCACGGCCCTGCGCTATCTCGCCGACAGCCACGATCCCGACGTCCTGGACCTGATCGAGGCCGCTCAGGTGGCCGGCTCGCGACTCGTCGTGGACGCCGCCGTGGACGCCTTCGAGCGGATGCGCAGCGTCGCCGCCGTGGAGCGGGCGCGACGGTGGGCGCACCGGCCCGACGCGCTCGGTCAGGCCGCGGGACGCGTGCTCGCCTGCCTGGGCGGCGCACAGGACAGCGAGCTGGTGCTGGGCGCCCTGCGCGAGGCCGTACGGGGAGACGGGCCCGACGCGCCGACCTTGTACACCCTCGTCGACGGCGCCGGACGGCTCGGTATCGCCTGTGCCGCCCCCGTGCTGCGCCACGTCTACCGTGAGACGGCCTCGTCGCATCTGCGTGGGCGCACGGCTCGCGCGCTGGCCGCCACCGATCCGTCCTTTCCCGCCGGGTTCGCCGTCGAGTGCCTCTGGGACTGCGAGGAGACGACCCGGGAAGTCGCCGCCCGGCATGCCGAGACGGGTGATGCCCGTGTGGTCGACCAGCTCCGGCGGCTCGCCGCCGATCCGGCCGAGGAGGCCGAGGTGCAGACGGCGGTCCGCAGCAGAATCGGACCGGACACGACTGCCGCGTGAGGCTGGAGTGTCCACGGTGTGAGATCACACACGTCCGCGGCACGGGGCGGGATGCGACCGTTGTGTGAGCGTGTTTGTCGCCCGCCCTTAGTGCGTTGGTACGAGCCTGGATGCCGGGGCGTGACCGGGTTGTGATCCGGGGGCGCACGCAGCGCAACGCTCATGGGACGTTCCCTCTCCGGAAAGATCCACGTTGACGCGGCCACGTCCAGCACGACGACAACACGAGTATGCGTGTCGTCATCGTGACCGAGTCCTTTCCCCCCGACGTGAACGGCGTGGCCCACTGCGCGCTCCAGACCGCCCGACACCTCGTCGACCGCGGTCACGCTCCCCTCGTCGTCGCCCCGGCCACTGCCGCCGGCAACGGGCCCGACGCTCTCGCGCCGTGCCCCGTCGTCCGAATCCCCTCCCTGCCGCTCCCCGGCTACCCCCAGGTCCGTGTCGCCCTCCCCAGCCGACGCGTCGCCGCCGCGATCACCGAACACCGCGCCGACATCGTCCACCTGGCCAGCCCCTTCGTCCTCGGCGTCCGCGGCATGGCGGCCGCCACCCGGCTCGGCATCCCCGCCGTGGCCGTCTACCAGACCGACCTCGCGGGATACGCCCGTACCTATGTGCACGCGGGCGAGGCCACCGCCTGGCGGCGTATCCGCTCCGTCCACGCCGCCGCCGACCGGACGCTCGCCCCGTCCAGCGCGGCCCAGCACGACCTGGAGGCGCACGGTGTGCCCCGGGTGCGACTGTGGCCGCGCGGCGTCGACACCGTCCGGTTCCGCCCGGAACACCGGGACGACACACTCCGCCGTCAACTCGCGCCCAACGGCGAGCTGATCGTCGGCTACGTGGGCAGGCTCGCCCCCGAGAAGCAGGTCGAACTCCTCGCCGGGGTCTGCGGCCTGGACGGCGTACGCGTCGTGGTCGTGGGCGACGGCCCGAGCCAGACGAGTCTGACCGGGGCACTTCCCGGAGCTGTCTTCCTGGGCCGTCGTACCGGCGACGAACTCGCCCGGATCTTCGCCTCGTTGGACGTCTTCGTGCACACCGGACCGTTCGAGACCTTCTGCCAGACCGTGCAGGAGGCGATGGCAAGCGGCATCCCCGTGGTCGCGCCCGCCGCGGGCGGACCGCTCGACCTGGTGGCCCACGGGCGCACCGGACTCCTCGTCCCGCCGCGCGACGAGGACGCCGTACGCGACGCCGTGGCGGTGCTCGCCGCCGATCCCGCGCTGCGGGCCGCGTACGGCGCCGAGGCGCGCCGTACCGTCGAGGGCCGCACCTGGGCGGCCGTCGGCGACCAGCTCATCGGGCACTACGCCGACGTGCTCACCGGACGGGCGGTGGTTGCGGCATGAGCGAGTCGCTGCGGATCGTCCGGCTGGCCAACTTCGTCGCCCCCGCCTCGGGCGGCCTGCGGACCGCGCTGCGGGAGCTGGGCGCCGGTTACCGGGCGGCCGGGCACGAGCCCGTCCTGATCGTGCCCGGCGAGCGCGCCTCGGACAGCGAGACCGAGCAGGGCCGGGTGATCACCCTGCCCGGACCGCTGCTGCCCGGGACCGGCGGCTACCGCGTGCTCACCGACAAGAAGCGTGTGGCCGCCCTCCTGGAGGAGCTCGCGCCCGACCGGCTCGAGGTCTCCGACCGTACGACGCTGCGCTGGACCGGCGTCTGGGCGCGGCGCGCCCGGGTGCCCGCCGTGATGGTCTCCCACGAGACCGCCGACGGCGTGCTGCGCACCTGGGGCCTGTCCGAAGGCATGGCCCGGCGGACCTCCGACGCTCTCAACATCCGTACGGCGCATCACTATTCACGTGTGGTGTGCACCACGGAGTTCGCGGAGCGCGAGTTCGTCCGCATCGGCGCCCGCAATGTCGTACGCGCCCCGCTGGGCGTCGACCTGGAGGGCCGGCACCCCTCGCTGCGGGACCCGGGGCTGCGCGCCCGGCACGCGCGCGTGGACGAGACGTTGCTGGTGATGTGCTCCCGGCTGTCCGTCGAGAAGCGGCCCGGCACCGCGCTGGACGCCCTGGAGGCGCTGCTGCGCCGCGGGCAGCGCGCCGTGCTCGTCGTCGCCGGTGACGGGCCGCTGCGGGCCCGGCTCGAACAGCGGGCGCGCGAGCGGCGGTTGCCGGTCACCTTCCTGGGCCATGTGGGCGACCGCGCGCTCCTGGGCGGTCTGCAGGCATCCGCCGACGTGTGCCTGGCCCCCGGGCCCGCCGAGACCTTCGGGCTCGCGGCCCTGGAGGCGATGGCCTGCGGTACGCCCGTCGTCGCCAGCGCCTCCTCCGCACTCCCGGAGGTCATCGGCTCCGCCGGAGCCACCGCCGCCGACAACGGGGAGTCGTTCGCGGACAAGGTGCGGCTGCTGCTGGACCGTCCCGAGAGCGAGCGCCGGGAGGTGGCACGCGCGCGTGCCGCCTGTTTCGGCTGGCCGGCCGCCGTCGAGGCGTTCCTCACGGCGCACGACGCGGCCGTACGGGTCGACCGGCCGTCGTCACAGGCGGGCACCTCCTCCACGCGAAGGGCTCGGGAGGGCGTGGCATGAGACCCCTGCGGTTCGTGGCGCTCGGGGACTCCCTCACGGAAGGAGTGGGCGATCCCGTCGGTGAAGGGTGGCGTGGCTGGGCCGCGCTGCTCGCCGACGGGCTCGCCCCTGCCGACGCGCCCGCACAGTTCGTCAACTTCGCGGTCAGCGGAGCCCAGACGCGTGACGTCCTGGAGCGCCAGACCCCGGCCGCGCTGGCCGTAGGGCCGGACGTCGCCTCGGTCGTCATCGGGGTCAACGACACCCTGAGGTACACCTTCGACATCCACGCGGTGGCCGCCCGGCTTGACGAGGTGTACGCGGCGTTCACCCGGCAGGGGGCGACGCTGCTCACCGCCTGTCTGCCCGACCCCGGCGCGATGCTGGGGCTGCCCGGCTCGCTGGCCCGGCCGCTCGCACGGCGCCAGCGGGCCGTGAACACGGTGGTGCACGCGCTCTCCGAACGGTACGGCGCCGTCCATCTGCACGCCGCGGAAGGGGCGTGGCTCACGGACCGCGCCATGTGGAGCGCCGACCGGCTGCATCCGGGCGAGCGGGGGCACCGGCAGCTCGCCGTACGCTTCCACGCGCTGCTCGCGGAGGCGGGCATCGCGACGGGGTACGCGCCTGCTGAGAAGCCCGAGTTCCCCGCGCCCACACGCTCGGCGAGCCTGTGGTGGCTGGCCACCGCAGGCACCGGGTGGGTGGCCCGCCGCTGCACCGACCTCCTGCCCCAACTCCTCACCCTCGCCGCCGACGAGATCCGCCACCGCGCCCGAGGCACCAGCGCCCGCCTCGACCTGAGCGCGTCGCATGCGGTGGCGTCTGCGCTGGCGGCGTTGTCGGTGACGGAGCAGCCCGATGCGGCGTAAACCTGGTCAACGGCGCCGCACGGCCACGAACCGCACCGGTGTCCCCGGTGCGGCCTGAGCCGCGGCGGGAAGGTCCGCGGCGCGGACGACGGCGATCACCGGGTAGCCCCCGGTGGTCGGATGGTCGGCCAGGAAGATGACGGGCCGCCCGTCCGGCGGGACCTGGACCGCGCCGAGGACCATGCCCTCGCTGGGGAGTTCGCCGGGACGCGCCCGCTCCAGGGCGGGCCCCTCCGTGCGCAGACCGATGCGGTTGCTCGCCGAGGAGACCCGGTACGTGTGCGTCGTGAGGGTGCGTACGGCCGTCGCGGTGAACCAGTCGTCGCGAGGACCGAGGGTCACTCTGAGTACGAGTTCGGCGGGCGGGCCCGGCTGCGCGGCGACGTCCACGCGCGCGTGGGGGTCGTTCGGCCTCCCCAGGGGGAGCACCGTCCCGTCGGCCAGGGGCGGTGGGCCGAGGCCGGAGAGCAGGTCCGTCGACCGGCTGCCGAGCACCGGCTCGACGGCCACCCCACCCGACACGCCGACATAACTGCGTACTCCGGAGACTGCCGTCCCCACCGACAGCAGTGCCCCGCCGGGCACGCGCACCGGGGCTCCCCAGGGCACCGGGCGCCCGTCCACGGAGACCGGGCACGGGGCCCCGCCGACCGCGACGGTGACCGCTGAACGCGGCCGTACGTCGCACCCGTTGAGCGTCGTCTCCAGGACTGCCGCCTCGGGTGGATTGCCGACGAGACGGTTCACCAGGGCGGCGGCGGGATCGTCCAGCGCACCGGAACGAGGTACGCCCAGGTGCGTGTGACCGGGACGCCCCCGGTCCTGCACGGTGGTCAGCGCCCCGGCCCGTACGACGGCGAGAGCACGGTCCGTCATGAGGACTCCACCGGGACGGTCCCCACGCGGACGAAGCGGACCCGGGTGCCCGGTGACAGCAACGCGGCAGGCACGCGCGCGTGGTCCCACAGAACGGCGTCCGTCGTGCCGATCAACTGCCAGCCGCCCGGCGACGGCCGCGGGTAGACCCCCGTGTACGGGCCCGCGAGCCCCACGGCACCGGCCGGGACGGTCGTACGAGGTGTCGCGCGGCGCGGCACGCCGTAGCGGGCCGGGAGGCCGGTCAGATAGCCGAAGCCCGGCGCGAACCCGCAGAAGGCGACCCGGAACTCGGCCGCTGCGTGGATCCGCGCCACCTCGTGCGGGGACACGTCCCAGTGCGCCGCGACCTCTGCGAGGTCGGGGCCGTCGTAGCGGACGGGGATCTCGACGATCTCCCCGGCGCGCGGGGGCGCGGACGGCACCTGTGAGGCGGCCAGCTGCTCAGCCAGGCGTACGGGGTCGTCGAGGCCGTCCAGGAGGACCGTACGGGCCGCGGGGACGATCTCCCGTACCGAGAGGGAGCCCTCCGCGCGACGGCGCACCAGATCCGCGTGCAGGGCCTGTGCCTCCTCGTCCGTCGAGACCTCGACGAGCAGGGCACGGTCGCCGACCGGCAGTGCCCTCATGCGAACGCCTCCACGCGGACGCCCGAGGCCTCCAGCTGCGTACGAACCCGGCGAGCCAGGTCCACCGCGCCGGGCGTGTCGCCGTGCACGCACAGGGAGCGGGCACGCACCCCGATGTCCCGCCCGGAGCGGGACGTGACCACCCCGGAGCCGGCGAGGCGCACGCAACGCTCCACAACGGCACCGGGGTCGGTGATCACGGCGCCGTCCTGACCGCGCGGCACGAGCGCGCCCTCGTCCGTGTAGGCCCGGTCCGCGAACGCCTCGGTGACGACCGGGAGTCCGGCCTTCTCCGCCACGTCGAGGAAGCACGATCCGGGCAGCCCGAGCACGGGCAGCGTGGCGTCCGCGAGCAGTACCCCGTCGACCACCGCCCCGGCCTGCTCCTCGTCGTGCACCACACGGTTGTAGAGCGCGCCGTGCGGTTTGACGTACGCCACGCGCGCGCCCGCCGCGCGCGTGAAGACCTCCAAGGCGCCGATCTGGTACGCCACTTCGGCCGCCAGCTCGTCGGACGGCACATCCATCGCGCGCCGCCCGAAGCCCGCCAGGTCGCGGTAGGAGACCTGGGCGCCGATCCGTACACCCCGCTCGGCGGCCAGCTCGCACACCCGCCGCATGGTGGCCGCGTCTCCGGCGTGGAAACCACAGGCCACATTGGCGCTGGTGACGACGGACAGCAGTTGTTCGTCGTCGGTCAGGCGCCAGCGGCCGAAGCCCTCGCCCAGGTCGGCGTTCAGATCGATCGAGGTCATGGAGATGTCGATTCCTCCTGTCAGGCCACGCGGTACTGCTCGTCGCGGGCGTCGGTGATGAACATCTGCCCCGGCGCGTGGGTGATCGCGAACGGCGGGCGCGAGGCCATCACCGCGGCCTGCGGCGTCACCCCGCAGGCCCAGAACACCGGGATGTCGTCGGGACCGGCGTCCACAGGATCGCCGAAGTCGGGGCGCGCCAGGTCCTCGATGCCGAGCCCGGCCGGTTCGCCGCAGTGGACCGGGCTGCCGTGCACCGCGGGCAGCAGGCTGCTCTCCCGGATCGCCGCCGCCAGGTGCTCGGGCGGGACCGGGCGCATCGACACCACCATGGGGCCGTGCAGCCGCCCCGCGGGACGGCACTGACGGCTCGTCACGTACATGGAGACGTTGCGTCCCTGCTCGAGGTGGCGCAGCGGCACGCCGGCCTCGGTCAGCGCCCACTCGAAGGTGAAGCTGCACCCGATGAGGAACGACACGAGGTCGTCGCGCCAGTGGGCCAGCACGTCCGTGGGCTCCTCCACCAACTCGCCGTGCTCCCACACCCGGTAGCGCGGCAGATCGGTGCGCAGATCGGCGCCCGGGGCGAGGACGGTGGTCCAGGAACCGGCGTCGGTGACGTCGAGGACCGGACAGGGCTTCGGGTTGCGCTGGCAGAACAGCAGCATCTCGTACGCCCAGTCGGCGGGCACCGAGATCAGGTTCGCCTGGGTGTGGCCCGCCGCGCAGCCCGCGGTGGGGCCCGACACGCCCGAACGGAAGCGTTTGCGGGCCTCGCCCGGGCTCCACGCGTGCGCGTGGTCGTCAAGCAGGTTCAGGTGACGGGGTCGCGTGCGGTTCACAGGATCTCCTTCCCCCGCGTCTCGGGCAGCCCGAACAGGGCCAGCGCCGCGAGACCGTAGCCGATCGCGCCGAAGACCAGCGCACCGCCGACACCCCAACTGTCGGCCAGGAACCCGACGCACGTCGGGAAGACGGCGCCCACGGCGCGGCCGGTGTTGTACGTGAAGCCCTGCCCCGTGCCGCGCACCGCCGTCGGGTACAGCTCGCTCAGGAACGAACCGAAGCCGCTGAAAATCGCCGACATACAGAAGCCGAGCGGGAAACCGAGCACAAGGAGAAGGGTGTTGGCGCCGGTGGGGATGTTCGCGTAGGCCATGATGCAGATCGCCGAGAGCACCGCGAAGAGCCAGATGTTGCGCCTGCGGCCCAGCTTGTCGGTGAGATAACCACCGGTCAGATAGCCGAGGAAGGCTCCGCTGATCAGGAACGTGAGATAGCCGCCGGTGTTGACGACGGACAGTTCGCGCTCCGTCTTCAGGTACGTGGGCACCCAGGTGGCCAGTGTGTAGTAGCCGCCCTGGACACCGGTGGAGAGCAGGACCGCGAAGATCGTTGTCCGGAGCAGTCCGGGTGCCTCGGCCGTGCCCGGCTTGAAGATGGCCGCGAACGAGCCCTTCTCGGGGCTCTCCTTGCGGCGTTCGGTCGCCTTGGGGGCGTCCTTCACGTGACGGCGCACCCAGATGACGAGCAGTGCGGGCAGTGCCCCGGTCCAGAACATCACCCGCCAGGCGATGTCGTCGTCCATGAACTGGAAGACCAGCGTGTAGACGAGCACGGCGAGTCCCCAGCCGACGGCCCAGGAACTCTGGATCGCGCCGAGCGTGCGCCCCCGGTGCTTCGGGCTCGCGTACTCGGCGACCAGGATCGCGCCGACCGCCCACTCGCCGCCGAAACCGAGCCCCTGAAGGGCACGAAACACCAGCAGGGTCTCGTAGTTGGGCGCGAAGCCGCAGGCCACGGTGAAGACCGCGTACGTGATCACCGTGATCATCAGGGCTTTGACGCGCCCGATCCGGTCCGCGAGCACACCAGCTATGGCACCGCCGAGCGCGGATACGACCAGCGTGACGGTCGTGAACAGCCCGGTCTGGCCGCTGTTGAGGCCGAAGTACGCCGCCAGGGCCACCATGCTCAGCGGCAGCGTGAAGTAGTCGTACGAGTCGAGGGCATAGCCGCCGAACGCGCCGCCGAAGGCGCGGCGGCCCCGCGGACCCAGGGCCCGCAGCCAGGCGAACGCGCCCTCGTCGGCGGTGAGTTCGCCCGAATCGGTGCGGGTCTCGGTGGGCAGGGCCTGTGGTGGAGGGGTCGTGCTCATGGTGCACCTCGCAGTTGAGGACGGAGGGTGCTTCAGGACTGATGAGCCGTGCCGTGCGGAAGCGCTGAGGTATTGAACCGGCGTGCGGAAGCCGTCGGCACCGGGACGAGCGGCCGGTGCCTGTCCCAGCAAGGTAGAGGATCGTTGAACGATCCCTCAATACCTATGTTGTTTCGTTCTTGTATCTGCGGTTGAATTCGAGCGTGGCCGAACTGAACGGACTGGCGGACGATCGCGCACTGTTGGGACGCACCAGCACCGCGGAGCGGGTCTCGGACATCCTCAGGAGCCGGATCGCCGAGGGGTTCTTCCCGCCCGGCACGCGGCTGTCCGAGGACAGCATCGGTGGCGCGCTCGGTGTCTCGCGCAACACACTGCGCGAGGCGTTCCGGCTGCTCACGCACGAACGGCTGCTGGTGCATGAGCTCAACCGGGGCGTGTTCGTACGGATCCCGACCGTCGAGGACGTCGAGGACATCTACCGCACCCGCAGCCTCGTCGAGTGCGCCGTCGTCCGCGGTCTCGGCAAGCCGCCGTACGCCGTCGACGGTCTCGCCCGAGCCGTCACGGACGGGCAGCAGGCGACGGGCGAAAAGGACTGGAAAGCCCTGGGCACGGCCAACATCCGCTTCCACCGGGAGCTGGTGGCGCTCGCCGGCAGCGCCCGCACCGACGAGCTGATGAGCGGGGTCTTCGCCGAACTCCGGCTCGCCTTCCACCTGGTGGATGACCCGCGACGGCTGCACGAGCCGTACCTCGCCCGCAACGGCCAGATCCTCAAGGCACTCCAGGACGGCGGCCGGGACGAGGCCGAGCAACTGCTCGCGGTCTACCTCGTCGATTCGCGCCGACGGGTCGTGGAGGTCTATGGGCAACGGGTGGCGGAGCAGAAACCGAAGTGACGCGGGTGCCCTTCTGGGGCATTCGGTGCGTTGTCAGACCCAGGACCTAGTCTTTGCATCGTGACTTCGCCTGCATCGACGGACAGTGTTCCGCCCCAGCTCAGCGCGGGGCCGCGGCCCGCCCCGGGTCCGGCCGCCGACGAGGGGCTGGCGCGGCGCCTGCGCGCGCTCGCCTGCACCGCACCCCTGCACGACCTCGACGTACGCAAGGCGAACCTCGCGGGTGAGTACTCCGTGTACGGGATGGCGGAGGTGGCCCTCGCCGCCATCGACCTCGTCACGCTGAACATGGACTTCGACACGGGCGCCGACCACGACCAGATCGTGGCCAGGCTCATCCCGCGCATCGCCGCGCAGGCCCCGCGCCGCCCCGTCGCCGAGCACGAGCGCGTGGCCCGCTGGGTCCTGGAGAACCTGATCAACGTCGGCAGCGTCGACCGTGGCTTCCGTGCCGTATACGGCACGTTCACGCCCGACGGCTCCTATGTGCGCCGCGACTACGACTTCAAGCTGATCGAGGAGGTGCCCGGCTACGGCGGGAGCGTGTATCTCCGCACGACGGACGAGGCGGTCAACGTCCTGGTGGGCGCCCTCGACACAGACGTCACCAGCGCGCAGATCGCCGCCGAGGTCAAGCTGGAGGTATTGATCAGCCGCGGCAGGCTCGCCGACGCACAGCTCGCCGCCGAGCAGGCCCGCTACCGGACCGTGCAGTACTCCGAGACGCTCCGCAGGGCGCTGGACGCGACGCGGCGCAACGTCCGCGCGGTGGACTGGCTGCAGGCCGTGCCCGACATGATCACCGAGGCGCTCGACCACGTGGCCGACCGCTATCGCCACGAGAACGCGATCCTCACCAACATCCGCAAGGCGCGCGACGAGTCCGAGGACCCCGAGCACAAGCGCCGTGCCGCCGAGCTGGTCGACATCGTCAAGGACTGCATCCGCCGCCATACGCAGTTGCAGTCCCGCCTCCTGGAGGCCGGCCCGCTGTTCCGCGCCGAGCAGGACCGACAGGCCTTCGCCGCGCCCATGGCGACTTCGGGGATCGACCTGTACGGGCACCTTGTCGCGCCGGTGCTGCCCCTGCCTGTCGAGCAGGCCCTGCGCGTGACGGACGCGTTCTTCGCGCGCGGGACGGGGCTGCGTACTCCCGTGTCCGTACGAGTCGGGGATCTGGTCGACATACTGCTGACGCCGCCCATGGAGCGGGAGCATCTCGGAGCGGAGATGCCCGAGCCGGATCTGATCGCCACGCCGGACGACAGCCGGTTCAGCGAGGAGCAGTTGGCCGCGGCCATGGAGTTGCTGGATCTGCCGGCCGATGCGCCGCGGCGGTTGTCGGGGTTGCTGGCGGATGCGCGCCGCTCGGACCCCGAGTTGCCGTACCTGGTCGCGCTGCTGGCCGTGCACGCGGCCAGCCCGCCGGTGGGTACCGCCTATCGGCAGGGCGAGGAGAAGCTGCTGTTCTCGGTGGACGACGGGACCGAGTTGGACGATCCGGAGTTCGGCGGGGCGGATCTCATCGTGGGCACGGCGCTGTTGGACGCGGCATGAGCGGTTCGCCGGGAGGAGCCTCAACCGTGAACGAGTACGTCGACTGGAGTGAGCCGGAGGCCGTCGCCGCCCCGGCGTCCGCCGCCGTCACCCCTGCCGACGCCGCCGACGCGGCGCGGCTCGTCGCCTTCGGCCTGCAGCCCAAGCTGCAACCCGCCCGCGACCAGGAGTACGCCGAGCTGCTGCGGCGGTATCGGGAGGACCCGGCGTTCGCCCGGCTCGCCGATGCCGTTGCCGCGGGGCTCGGGCTGGTTGTGCTGGAGGTGTCGCCGCGCGCGGGGATGGCGGTGACGGCAGCCGAGGACTCGGTGTTCGCCGTGCGCATGGGGGACTACGCGCGACGGGCGTCCGCGGACGCCGGGGACCGGTTCCTGCACGGGCTCGCGCATCTCGCTGTCGCCACGATGGCGTTTCCGCGGCCCGAGGATCTCGCCGACGACGGATACATCGGGCGGGTTTCGGTCAACGGAGTGGACGCGTTCGTACGGCAGGCCTGCCGGCGCCTGGAAGAGCGGGCCGAGGAGCAGGGCGAGATCACCGATCCGGCCACCGACGCGCCCGGCCTCGAGGCGGCCTGGCGGATCTGGGCCAGACGCAGCGCGACCGGGGCGACCAAGGACGCGCGCCGCCTTGCCGGTTCGACCACCGGCATCGTGGGCAAGGCCGTGGCGTTCCTCACCGACTCCGGGTTTCTGCAGCGCACCGGGGACGACGGCGGAGGCACGTACCGCACGACCGCCCGCTACCAGCTCCAGGTGCGCGACATGGCGGGCAGCGCCGCCATGGCCGAGCTGCTTGAGCTGGGCATCGTGCCGGTCACCGACGGCACCGCGACCCTGCTGCCCGCCGAGGACACCGACGACCTGGAGCTGGCGGCCGACGCCGGGCTGCCGTTCCACTCCAGACCATGACGCCGCCTCCTGACCCCGACCACCTCCGACTCCGACCACGCCCGACCCCGACCGAGCCCAACTCCCTTCCGAACACGTCCGATTACGAGAGTCCGCCGCCATGTACGAGCTGTCCCGGGTCCGTCTCTACTCCATCGGGCCGGCCGGTGCGCGCTACGCCGACACCGTGCTGGACCTCCGGGGTGTCGGCGAGCCCGTGCCCGACCCCGCGCCCACCCAGGCGGAGTTCTTCGAGGAGGAGCCGGCCGGGCCACCGCGCCGTCCGGCACCCGCGGGCGTGCTCTTCCTGGAGAACGGCGGCGGCAAGTCCGTACTGCTCAAGCTGATCTTCTCGGTGATGCTGCCAGGACACCGGAACACGCTGGGCGGGGCCAGTTCGGGTGTGCTGCGGAAGTTCCTGCTCGCCGACGACTGCGGGCATGTGGCGCTGGAGTGGCAGCACACGCTGACCGGTGAGTGCGTCGTGGTCGGCAAGGTGAGCGAGTGGCGCGGGCGCCAAGTCTCCAACGATCCGCGGAAGTTCGCGGAGGCGTGGTACTCGTTCCGGCCCGGCCCCGGGCTGAGCCTGGACAATCTGCCGGTCGCCGAGGCCACGGCCGTACGGCCACACGTCGAGGGCGTGTCCGGGGCGCAGGGGCGACGCCGCACGATGAAGGGGTTCCGGGACGCGATCACGGAGGCGGGGAAGGCGTACCCGCATCTGGAGGTGCACTGGGAAGAGATCCACGACCGCTGGAACGAGCATCTCGGGGATCTCGGTCTGGATCCCGAACTCTTCCGCTACCAGCGGGAGATGAACGCCGACGAGGGTGAGGCAGCCGGGCTCTTCGCGGTCAAGAAGGACTCCGACTTCACCGATCTGCTGCTGCGCGCGGTCACCGACACCCGGGACACCGACGGGCTCGCGGACCTGGTCGGCGGATTCGGCAACAAGCTGGGGCGGCGGGCCGAGTTGATCGCCGAGCGGGAGTTCACGGCGGGATCCGTGGATCTGCTCGGGCGGATCGTGGAGGCGGCAGAGACACGTTCGCGCGCGCGGGACATCCACACGGCCGCCGAGCGGCGTACGCGCACGCTGGCCCGGCGGCTGACCGCGCGCGCCGTGCAGGAGCGGGCCCGGTCCGCCGATCTCGCCCAGCGGGTCACCGCCGCCGCGCACACGGTCACCGCAGCCGAGGGCGCCCGCTCCAGGAGCGCGCTGATCGCGGCCGAACTCGCCTACCGGCACGCCTCGTTGGCGCTCGCCGGCGCCGAGAAGGCTGCGGCGGCGCAGAAGCGCGAGCTCGCCGACGCGCGCACGCTGCACTCCGCCTGGCAGGCCGCCGAGGCGGTGCTGCGCCACCGGGCCGCCGCGGACCGCTCCGCGCGCGTGGCCGCCGCGATTCGCGAGGCCGAGCGGGATGCCGCGCCCGCGCTCGCCGCGCGCGCGAAGGCCGCCGTCGACCTCGTCCGCGCTCTGCACTCCGCGGCCGAAGGGGCCGAGACGGTCGCCAACGAGGAGGAGGAGCGCTCCGCCACACTCCAGGAGACCGGCGAGGCCGCCCACCGCGACTCGACGGCCGCCGCCACCGAGGCGCAGCGCGCCCGCAGCGAGGTCGGTCACCTGCGGCAGCGGCTCGGCGAGGTCGAGCAGGAGACCGCCGAGGCGGTACGCGCAGGCTGGCTCGACGACACCGCCCCTGACGCCGACCCCGCGCGCGCGGCCCTCGCGGCCAGCGACGCCGAAAAGTCCGCTGTCGCCGCCTGGGACACCGCACGCGAGGCGTCCCGCCGCGCCTCGGAACACGCCCGCGAGGCCGCCGCCACCGAGTCCCGCGCCGAACTCACGGCGGCCCGCGCCTCGGACGCCGCGACGGCAGCCGAGCGCGCGTACGACGCGGAGCGGCGCACCGCCGAAGCCCTGGCGGGCGAGGAACGGCTGGCGGAACTGCTGAGCCTGCCGGGTGCTGGTGTCTCCGGCCACGGCGACGCGCGGCCGATGCCCGAAGGCCCCCTTACCGCCGAGGAGTTGGACCGTTACGCCGACGAGTTGCGGGAGTTGCTCGACGACGGCGTCGCCTCCGCCGAGCGGCAGCTCTTCGAGTTGCGGACCGCGGCGGCCGATGACGCGCGGATTCTTGGCGCCCTCGGTGACGGCGGGCTGCTGCCCCCGGGGCCGGACGTCATGGCCACCGTGGAGTACCTGGGCGAGCGCGGCATCCCCGCGCTCCCCGGCTGGCGCTACCTCGCGCAGGCTGTCGACCCCGTCGACCACGCGCGCGTGCTGACCGCCCGGCCCGAGCTGGTGGACGGCGTCATCATCACGGATCCAGAAACCCACGCGCGCGCCCGCGAAGCCCTCGCCGATGCCGCGCTGCTGCCCCGGTCCGCCGTGGCCGTCGGTACGGCCGCCGCGCTGCTCGCCCCGACGCCAGCCCACGACGCGGGCGACGGCGGTCGCAGCGACGTATTTCTCGTACCGCCGAACCCTGCCATGCACGACGAGCACGCCGCCGACGAGGAGCGGCAGGCGCTGCGCACGCGCGCGAGTGAACGGGACGAGGAGATCCGGGAGTTGGCGGCCCGCCTGGCCAAGGACCGCGAGCTGGCGGCGCGCCTCGCCTCTTGGCGGACCGGGTGTCCGGCGGGGCGGCTCGCCGAACTCGTCCAAGCCGCCCATGAAGCGCGCGCGTTCGCCGAGGAGGCCGAGGCCGAACTCGCCGAGGCACGCACCGTGCGGGCCGAGGCCGACGAGGCCGCCTCCGACGCGGCCCGGGTACGGGACGAGCGCCAGGACGCCGCGCAGCGGGCCCGGCGTGCCGCCGACGCGCTCGCCGGACTCGCCTTCCGGCTGCGCGAACGGGCCGGCTGGCAGGCCAGACTGCGCGAACTCGCCGACGAGGCGGCCGAGTCGGAGGCCCGCGCCCAGTCCTGCCTGGAGCGCGCCCGTGCCGCCGACGAGGACCGGCGCGCCGCCCAGCGCGCCGCCGACGACGCCCGGCGCACGGCCCGCACCCTGCGCGCCGAGCGCGCGGAGATCGCGGGCGTCCCCGACGACGTACCGGAGGACGGGGCGGCGGAGGGCGAGGGCGCTCCCAAGGCAGGCACAGCAGGAGACACACGGAGCGACAAGGCCCCCGACCGCGCCCACCCCAAGCCCTCCCTCCCCGCTCTCCGCGAGGCCTACCGCGCCGCGTCGCAGCTCTACGAGAAGGTCGGCGTCGGTGCCGATCTGCGTGCCGAGCAGACGCGGGCCGAGAGCGACGAGAGCGCCGCGCTCGCCGAGTTGGACCGGCTCAGCAACAAGGTGCGTACGCGCGCGGCCCAGCTGCTGGAGTCACCGGACGGTTCCGACGGGCCGTCCCGGCAGGCCGCCGCCGCCCGGGCCGAGGAGCTCGTCCAGCTGTTGGAGACCCGTATGTCGACCGCGAGCGAGCAGCTCGGCCGGCTGCGCGGCGAGGCCGAGCGGCACGCCCCCGAGGACGGCGAGGCCCATACCGAGCTGCCCGAGGAGCTTCTCCCGCGCGACGCCGAGCACGCACAGAGCCTGCTGCGTACCGCCACGGCCGAACTCGCCTCCCGTACCGAGGCGTTGAGCCAGGCACGCGAGGCCCACGCCGAACTGCTTGACGCCCACCGAGCCGCCGAGGACGCGGCCGGCGGCTTCGACGAGACGGCCGCCCTCCTACGGGACCTCCTGCGTGATCACGCGACGGACGAGGAGCAGGAGGAGCCCGAGCCGTACCCCGGCACCTTCGAGGAGGCCCGGCAGTCCGCCGCCGAGACCCGCCGCTCCCTGCGGGGCTGCGCCGCCGACCTCTCCGCCGCCGAGGCCGCCCTACGGGAGGCGAGCGACGTCCTCGTACGGCATGCCAACTCGACGCGTTACGAACAGGTCCGCACCCCTGCCCGGCAGCAGATCCGCGAGCTGCCCGCCGCCGCGCTGCCCGAGCACGCCCAGAAGTGGGCGGACGCCTTCGCACCCCGACTGCGGGTCCTCACCGATGAGTTGGAGCAGCTGGAGCGCAACAGGGACTCGATCGTGGACCGGCTGCGGGGGCTTGTGGAGTCGGCGCTGGCGACCTTGAGGTCCGCCCAGCGGCTGTCCCGTCTCCCCGAAGGACTCGGCGAGTGGTCCGGGCAGGAGTTCCTGCGCATCCGCTTCGAGGAGCCCGACCAGGCCACGCTCGCCGAGCGGCTGGGCGAGGTCATCGACGAGGCGACCCGCGCGGCCGTCAAGAAGAACTCCGACCTTCGTCGCGACGGAATGTCGCTGCTCCTGCGCGGTGTCGGCGCGGCACTCCAGCCGAAGGGCGTCGCCGTCGAGATCCTCAAGCCGGACGCCGTACTGCGCGCCGAGCGCGTGCCCGTCGGGCAGATGGGCGACGTGTTCTCCGGCGGCCAGTTGCTCACCGCCGCCATCGCGCTGTACTGCACGATGGCCGCGCTGCGCTCGAACGACCGGGGCCGCGACAAGCACCGCCACGCGGGCACACTGTTCCTCGACAACCCCATCGGCCGCGCCAACGCGACGTACCTGCTGGAGCTGCAGCGGGCTGTCTCGGACGCGCTGGGCGTCCAACTCCTCTACACCACCGGCCTGTTCGACACGACCGCGCTGGCGGAGTTCCCGCTGGTGATCCGGCTGCGGAATGACGCGGACCTCCGGGCGGGCCTGAAGTACATCAGCGTGGAGGAACACCTCCGGCCGGGGCTGCCGCAGCAGCCTCCGGCCGGGGAGGGCGAGACGGTGCACAGCGAGATCACGGCGACGCGCATGTACAAGAGGCCAGCAACCAGCGCCCCATAAGGGGCGCGGGGCTGTATCAAATTTGCGGCTCCGCCGCGTGGGCGCGATCAGCCACAAGTGACCCGCAGTCGCCCCACGGCCTCTGCCACAGAATCCTTAGGCGTCCGCTTTCAAGAGATCGGCACACTTCTCGCCGATCATCATCGTCGTGATGCACGGATTGACGGTGACGAGGTCCGGCATGACGGACCCGTCCGCCACCCGCAGGCCCTCGACCCCCTTGACCCGCAGCCGAGCGTCCAGCGGTGCCGAGGCGTCATCGTCGGCGCCCATCTTCACCGTGCAGGACGGGTGGTACACCGTGTTGTGGGTCTTGTGGATGTAGTCGAGCAACTCGTCATCGCTGCGCACATCCGGCCCGGGCGCCAACTCCGCCCCCGCCCATTCGCTCAGCGCGGGCTGTTCGGCAATGCGACGGGCGAGCCGAAGCCCGTACGTCATCACCCGCACGTCGTGCTCGTGCGTGAAGTACCGCGGATCGACCTTCGGCTTGTCCCGGTAGTCGCGCGTACGCAGCCGCACCGTGCCCCGCGACTTGGCCCGCGTCACGTTCGGTGTGAGGCAGAACGCGTTCTCGGACGTCGGATAGCCCCATCGCGCGGTGTTCATGTCGAACGGCACGGAGCCGTAGTGGAACATCAGGTCCGGGCGGTCCAGGCCCGGTTCGGTGTCGTAGAAGATGCCCGCCTCCCACCACTGGCTGGAGGTGGTCGTCATGGGCTGCTTGGCGTCCCACATGATGACGCCCTCGGGGTGGTCCTGAAGGTTCTCGCCGACGCCGGGGGAGTCGAGCACCACCTCGACGCCCACCTCACGCAGATGCTCGGCCGGCCCGATGCCCGACAGCATGAGCAACTTCGCGCTGTCAATCGAGCCGCAGGACACGATCACCTCACGCCGGGCGCGCACGGTCCGCGTGTGGATCAGATCCGGGTCCAGGTACTCGGCGCCCACGCAGTGCCGCCCGTCCAGTACGAGCTTCTTGGCCCGCACCCCGGTCCGTACCTCCAGGTTGGGCCGCTTGCCGAGGATCGGATGCAGATACGCCACCGACGAGGACTGCCGGGTGTTGTTCTCGTCGGAGTTGATCTGGAACCAGTTGGCACCGCGGACCACGGTCCTGCCCGTGTTGAAGGCGACGGTCGGAATGCCCGCCTGCGCGCAGGCCTCCAACAGGGCCGTGCCACAAGGGTCGTCGCTCTTCAACGTACGCAGCTTCACCGGCCCCGTACGCCCGTGATGTTCGCCCGGCGCATCGTTGGACTCCAGGCGCTGGTACAGCGGGAACAGATCGGCCGCGCTCCAGCCCGTACAGCCCGCGGCCGCCCAGTCGTCGAGGTCCTCGGCCGGTGCCCAGAAGGCGATGCAGGAGTTGTGCGAGGAACAGCCGCCGAGCACCTTGGCGCGGGCATGCCGCATGAAGCTGTTGCCGCTGGCCTGCAGCTCGATGGGATAGTCCCAGTCGTAGCCGGAGTCCAGCAGCCCCATCCAGCGCTCCAGCTTCAGGACGTCGTCGTCGCCGACATCGCTGGGCCCCGCCTCCAGGACGCACACCGTGACGGACGGGTCCTTGGAGAGCCGGGCCGCGACCACGTTCCCCGCGGTGCCGCCGCCGACCACCACATAGTCGAACTCATCTGCGTTCATGGGGGGTTGACCTCCTTGAGTCAGATCCTCGGGCCACTCGCCTACTCGGACGCCGGCGACGCGGCGGGCGGCACGGCCGCGGGCTGCTGCAACTGGTGCTCGGCGAGCACCCCGGTGCGGTGCCGCTGCACGAACCAGTAGTAGGCGAAGCCGCCCCCCATCACGATGCCGACGAACAGGACGGCGCCCCAGCGCAGATACCAGTGGTACGGGGCGGTGGCGTTGTAGACGGCCGCGCGCGGCCAGATCAGGTTGATCATCATGGCCGCGCCCCACACCACGGCGACGATGTTGACGAGCAGCCCCCAGCGGCCGAGCGAGAACTTGCCGTCGCCCGCGGGCTGCCACTTGCCGCGCAGCCTGGCCACCAGCATGGGGCCGGTGACCAGCAGATACGCGAGGTAGATCAAGATGATGCCGATACTGGTGACCACGGTGAAGATCTGCGGCTGGCGGATGTTGACCACCAGGATCGCCAGCGCCAGGACGCCGATGATCACCGCGGGCACGATCGGGGTCTGGAAGCGCGGGTGGACCTTGGCCAGCTTGGAGGAGGCGGGCAGGTTGTTGTCCCGGGCCATCGCGAAGGCCAGCCGGATCGCCGCCGTGTGCACGGCCAGGGCGCACACGGTGACTGCGATGAACACGCACCACAGCATGGCCTTGCCCGCGTCCTCACCGAGCACGTTGAGGACGATGTACTGCAGGCCGTCCGTGGACAGCTCCTCGCCCTTCAGGCTGGACACGCTCATCAGCGCGAGCAGCAGGATGAGCCCGCCGAGGAGGAACGAGGCGACGATGGCGCGGATGATGGCGCGCGGCGCGTTGCGCGACGGGTCGAGGGACTCCTCGCCGAGCGAGGCGGCCGTGTCGAAGCCGTACATCACGTATGCGGACGCCAGCGACGCGACCAGGAACGCCCCGAGGTAGCCGCCGGGCTGGCCCGCTCCCGTGCCGTGCGTCTCCAGCACGACCTGCGGTCCACGGGTGATGTGCACGGCGAACAGCACGATCAGTACGACGGTCGCGATCAGCTCGATGAAGACGCCCGCCGTGTTGATCCTGGCCATCAGCTTCACACCGAGGGCGTTCACCAGGGTGGTGAAGAGAATGAGTATGGAGGCCAGCAGCACGGCGTTGGTGGCGACGTCGTACTTGCCCGTGCCGTCGCCCACGAACTGGAATACGGAAGAGATCTGAGGAAGCGTCAACTGATACGCAAGGGCCACGGCCGCGATCGACACGATCGAGGCGATGAGCATCGTCCAGCCCGCCAGCCAACCTATGTGGGGATTGCCCACCTTCTTCGACCAGTTGTAGACCGAGCCAGCCACGGGATAGCGGGCGGCGAGTTCGGCGAAGCACAGCGCGACCATGAACTGGCCGACGAAGACCATGGGCCAGGACCACCAGTAGGCGGGCCCGCCGCTGCCGTAACCGAAGTAGAAGAGCTGGAAGGTGCCGGTCAGAATCGAGATGTAGCTGATACCGGCGGCGAAGGTGTGGAAGTTGCCGAGCGTGCGTTTGAGCTCGGGTTTGTACCCGAACTCGGCGAGCTCGGAATCGTCCTGACTGTGCTGCTCGGGTGGCTGAGCGGTGGTGGTCATGCGCGGACTCCTGGGGAGAGGGGAGTTATCCCGGGCGGGAGGGGAGCGCGGCTCGTGCGGGGTCGTTGCCGTACGTGGTCGTTGTCTTACGGGTCTGGATCTTGTTGGTGATGTACGTGGCCTGAATCATACGGACGTGCGAGCCATGGATCTTACGCATGATCACGCGAACCAACCCTGTGGGCTGGGATTCGTCGTCCGCCAGATGTGCTTGGTCTCGCGATACTCGGCGAGACCGGCCGGCCCGAGTTCCCGCCCGAACCCGGACTGCTTGAAGCCGCCCCACTCCGCCTGCGGGACGTACGGGTGGTAGTCGTTGATCCAGATCGTGCCCAGGCGCAGCGCGGACGCCACCCGGTGCGCCCTGGCCTCGTCGGACGTCCACACCGCGCCCGCGAGACCGTAGATCGTGTCGTTGGCCAGCCGTATCGCCTCCGCCTCGTCCGTGAACCGCTCCACGGTCAGCACCGGCCCGAAGGACTCCTCCTGGACGACGGACATCCCGGCCGAGCACTCGTCCAGAACGGTGGGCGGGTAGTAGAACCCGTCCGCGTACGGCGGATCCGTCGGCCGCTTCCCGCCGCAGCGCAGGACCGCCCCCTCCGCCAGCCCTTGGGCGACGTACGCCTCGACCTTCGCCCGGTGCGCCGCCGAGATCAGCGGGCCGGTCTGCGCCCGCTCGTCGAACGGCCCGCCGAGCCGGATCTCCGAGGCCCGACGTACGACCTCGTCGACGAACCGGTCGTGCAGTGAGTCCTCGACCAGCAGCCGGGCCCCCGCCGAACAGACCTGCCCCGAGTGCAGGAAGACGGCGGTCAGCGCCATGTCGACGGCCGTCTCGAAGTCGGCGTCGGCGAAGACGATGTTGGGGTTCTTGCCGCCGAGTTCGAGGGCGATCTTCTTCACGGTCCCGGCCGCCGCGGCCATGAGCCTGCGGCCGGTCTGGAGACCGCCGGTGAAAGAGATCAGGTCGACGTCCGGGTGGTCGCCGAGCGGCGCTCCGGCCTCGGGTCCTGCGCCGAGGATCAGATTGGCCGCGCCCGGGGGCAGCCCGGCCTCCTCCAGGAGGCGCATCAGATGGATCGCTGTGTGCGGGGTCAGCTCGCTCGGCTTGAGGATGAAGGTGTTGCCCGCGGCCAGTGCGGGGGCGACCTTCCAGGCCGTCTGGAGGAGCGGATAGTTCCAGGGCGTGATCAGCGCGCAGACACCGACCGGCTCGTACACGACCCGGCTGTCCACCCCTGCCGTCCCCGTGTCGACGACCCGGCCCGTCTCGCTCGCCACGAACCGGCCGAAGTAACGGAAGCAGTTCACGATGTCGTCGATGTCGTACGCGCTCTCCACCAGGCGTTTTCCGGTGTCGAGGGACTCGGCGCGGGCCAGCGCGTCCTTGTCGCGTACGAGCAGGTCGGCGACCCGCAGCAGCAGGTCGCCGCGCTCATTCGGCGGTGTCCGCGGCCAGGGGCCCTCGTCGAAGGCCTGTCTCGCGGCCGCGATCGCGTCGGCAGTGTCCCCGCCGCCCGCCTCGTCCACCACTGCCACAAGGGAGCCGTCGGCCGGGCAGCGGATCTCGCGGGTCCGTTTCTCCCGCGCGCTCGTCCACGCGCCACCGATGAAGAGATCAGCCATTCATGCCTCCCAGCATCCCTGTGAGCCACTCGTGGAATATCCCGATGTGGTGTTCGGTGGGCACCAGCACCCCGCCGCGCCGGTAGGCACGGGACGCCATCGCGGGCTGCGTACGTTCGCAGGCCTCGAAGTCCTGAGAGTTGACTCGGTGGAATAGTTCCACGGACTTCGACACGTCGGCGCCGCTCTCGACGACCTCGGGTGCGTAGAGCCAGTCGCACTCCACGACCGTGCGGTCCTCGGCGAGCGGGAACATGCGGTGCAGGATGACATGGTCCGGTACGAGATTGATGAAAACGGTTGGTTTGACCGTGATCGCGTAATAACGGCGGTCCTGGTCCTCCGCCACCGAGGGCAGCTTCGCGAAGCCCACGCTGCCGTCGACGGTGAACCCCTTGACCTCCTCGCCGAACTCGGCGCCGTGGCCCACGTAGTACTGGGCGGCGTATCCGTCGGCGAACTCCGGGAGTACATCGGTGAGTTCGGGGTGGATGGTCGCGCAGTGGTAGCACTCCATGAAGTTCTCGACGATCAGCTTCCAGTTCGCCTTCACGTCGTATGTGATGCGCTTGCCGAGTGCGAGGTGCTCGGTGCCGTAGTGCTCGATGGCCGCCACGTCGCCGAGCCGCTCCACGGCGGCGCCCATCACCGTCTCCTCGAAGGACGGCGGCTCGTCGGCCAGGCAGACCCAGGCATAGCCGAGCCACTCCCGCAGCGCGACCTTGACCAGGCCGTACGTGGTGCGGTCGACGTCGGGCATCTTGGTGAGGTTCGGCGCCGCGACCAGCTTGCCGTCGAGGTCGTACGTCCACGCGTGGTACGGGCACTGGAGGTTGCGCCGGACTTCGCCCGCCTCCTCCACGCAGAGCCGGGCCCCACGATGGCGGCAGATGTTGAGGAACGCGCGCAGCTCTCCGGTGCGGGAACGGGTGATCAGTACGCTCTCGCGGCCGACCTGGACCGTGCGGAACGCGCCGGGTTTGGCCAGGTCGGCGCTGCGGACCGCACAGAACCACATCGACTCGAACAGGCGTTCCTGTTCCCGCCGGAAGATCTCCGGATCCGTGTAGTAGTGCCCCGGCAGCGTCGCGATCAGGCTGGGCGGGAGCTCCCCCGCGGAGACCGGGTTCGTGGTCACCGGGGTCGGGGAGATCGGGGTCGTCGTCACGTGCGTACTCCTCAGGCGGGCGCGGCGGCGAGGCGGCGGGGGTCGAACAGGCCGATCGGGTGGTCGGTCGTGCCCTTCAGGGCCAGATCGGCGAGGATCTCGCCGACGACCGGCACGAACTTGAAGCCGTGCCCGGAAAACCCGCAGGCCACGGTCACGGACTCTGGATGCGCCGGGTGGCGCGCGATGACGAAGTGCTCGTCCGGAGTGTTGGAGTACATGCAAGTGGCGGCCTTGAGGAAGGTGCCGGGCAGGTCGGGGATGCAGCGGGACATGTGGTCCGCCATGGCCTGTATCTCGTGCTCGTGCACGGCACGGTCGATGGTCTCCGGAGTGCACTCGACGCCCTTGCGGAAGAAGGCGACCTTGGCGCCCAGCTCCAGGCCGTCTATGGCCGGGAAGCCGTAGACCTGGACTCCGGCCGCGTCCTCCCAGATGTAGATCGGATGCTTCTCGGGCACAAAGGGCTGGACACCTCCGGCAGGCTGGAACCAGTACATGACCTGCCGCTCGATGGTGAACGGCACCCCGACATCGGTGAGCAGCTGCGGCGCCCACGCGCCCGGGCAGATCACCAACTGGCCCGCTGTATACGTGTTCTCGGCCGTGTGGACGCGTACGCCGTCCTTGTACGGCTCCCAGCGCGTCATCGGCTCCTCGAAGTGCAGCTCGGCGCCCTGCCGGGTGGCGAGCTGGAGATGAGCCGCGACCATGCTCTCGGGGCGGACCAGGCCGGCCTTGGGCTCGTAGAGCGCGACCTCGTCGTCGTCCGGGTTCAGGGTCGGGAAGCGGCGGCGGATCTCGGCCGCGTCCAGCATCTCGTGGGGCAGATCCCACTGCGTGGCGGAGCGCAGTGAGCCGGAGACGGTCAGCGAGTCGGGCGGGCCGATCATCACGCCTCCGCAGAGCGTCGCGATGTCCCGGCCGGTGGCCCGCTCCACCTCGTCGTACAGCTCGTAGGCGCGCAGCAGCAGCGGCACGTACGCCGGGTCCTCGAAGTAGGACTGCCGGGTGATCCGCGAACCGCCGTGACTGGAACCGCGGTTGTGGACCGGGCCGAACTTCTCCAGGCCGAGCACACGGGCGCCGCGCGCGGACAGATGGTGGGCGGCGGCACTGCCCATTCCGCCGAGACCGATGACGATCACGTCATACGTGGGGGACACCGGGGCCTCCTTGGTCTTGTGGTCGGTCTTGTCTATTGATCGTTCTCAGCGGCGGATTCGGTTCATCTTCGGGTCGAAGAGTGGCTCGTCCACGACGGTCGCCGGGACCTTCTCGCCGAAGTACTCGATGTGCACGCTCGCCCCGGTCGGGAGCACGGGCAGCCAGGCGTATGCGACGCACCGGCCCAGCGTGTAGCCGTACGAGGCGCTGGTGACATAGCCCGCCGGGGAGCCGTCGACGTACACGGGCTCCTTGCCGAGGACGACGGACGCCGGGTCGTCGAGGAGGAGGGGGGTGAGCCTGCGCGTGGGTACGCCCAGCGACTCCAGGGCTGTCTTCCCGGTGAAGTCCCCCTTGTCCATACGGACCGCGAAGCCCACCCCGGCCTCGTACGGGGTGTGCTCGTCGGCCATGTCGACGCCCCAGGCGCGGTAACCCTTCTCCAGGCGAAGGGAGTTGAAGGCCGAGCGCCCGGCCGCGATCACGCTGAGCTCCTGGCCCGCCTCCCAGAGGGTGTCCCAGAGCCGGAGTCCCAGGTCGGCGGTGGTGTAGAGCTCCCAGCCCAGCTCGCCGACGTACGACAGGCGCATGGCGGTGACCGGGACATGGCCGACGTACGTCTCCTTCGCGCGGAAGTAGCCGAAGCCCTCGTGCGAGAAGTCGTCGCGGGTCAGCGGCTGGACGAGGTCGCGGGCGAGCGGACCCCAGACGCCGACACAGCAGGTGCCGGACGTGATGTCCCTGATGTGCACGCCGTCAGGTGCGCGCCGCGTCAACCAGTCCAGGTCGGCGGGGGAGTTGGCGCCCACCTGGAAGCGGTCGGGGCCCAGACGGGCGACGGTGAGGTCGGAACGTATGCCGCCCGTCTCGTCCAGGAGCAGGGTGTAGGTGACCGCGCCGGGCTTCTTGCGGAGGTTGTTGCTGGTCATGCCGTGCAGGAAGTCGAGAGCTCCGGGGCCGGTGACTTCGAGGCGACGCAGGGGCGTCATGTCGTACAGGGCGACCTTCTCGCGCGTGGCCTTCGCCTCGGCCGCGGCGATCGGCGACCAGTAGCGGGCCGACCAGGGGTCGCGTTCGGGGAGGTCGCCGAGCGCCTCGACGAGCGGGGCGTTCGCCTCGTACCAGTGCGGGCGCTCCCAGCCGCCGCCCTCCAGGAAGTAGGCGCCGAGGGCCTGTTGGCGGGCGTAGAAGGGGCTGACCCGCAGGGGCCGCGGCTGCTCCATCGGCTGGAGCGGGTGCAGGACGTCGTACACCTCGACGAACTGCTGCGAGCCACGGCCTTGCACGTACGAGGGTGAGCGCTGGACGTCCTCGAAGCGGGCAAGGTCGCATTCGTGCAGGTCCAGGGACGGGCGGCCGTCGACCATCCACTCGGCCACCGCCTTCGCCACGCCCGCGGAGTGCGTCACCCAGACGGCCTCGGCCAGCCAGAAGCCGCGCAGCGCACGCGATTCCCCGAGGACCGGCATGCCGTCCGGCGTGAAGGAGAAGACGCCGTTGAAACCCTCCTCGATCTCGGTCTCGCGCAGCGCCGGGATCAGCCGGCGGCAGTCGTCCCAGCTCGGGGCCCAGTCCTCCTCGGTGAAGGGGTACGAGGACGGCATCTCCATGTCGTTCGCTCGTGCCTCGTCGTACGGGAGGACCGCGAACGGGTCGATGGGGAGCGGCTTGTGGGCGTAACTGCCGATGCCCAGGCGGTCGGTGTGCTCGCGGAAGTAGAGGTCGCGGTCCTGGAAGCGGAGGATGGGCTTCGAGGCTTCTTCGGTGGCTTCGCCGAGTTCGGGCAGGGGCTTGGTCTTCGCGTACTGGTGGGCGAGCGGCTGGAGCGGTACGTCGACCCCGGCCATGCGGCCGATGACCGGGCCCCAGAAACCGGCGGCGGAGACCACGTGGTCGGCGGTGAAGGTGCCCTGGTCGGTGACGACCGACGTCACACGGCCGTCTTCCTGCTCGATGCCTGTGACTGTGTGCCGGTCCAGAAAGCGGGCGCCGCGGCTGATGGCCCGTTCCATCTGGGCGCGGGACGCGAGCAGGGCGCGGGCCAGTCCGTCCTCGGGGGTATGGAAGCCGCCGAGGACGGTCGATTCGTCGATAAGTGGCCAGAGTTCCTTGCAACGGGCAGTGCTCACGATCTCGCCGCGTATGCCCCAGGAGGCGGCGTAACCGGCCCTGCGGTGCAGGTCGGCCAGGCGCTCGGGGGTCGTCGCGAGTTCGAGGCCGCCGACCTGGTTGAAGCAGGAAACGCCGTCCATTTTGAGGGAGTTGAACTTCTCGACCGTGTACTGGGCCAGCGCCGTGAGCGTCCTGGACGGGTTCGTCCGGAAGACCAGGCCGGGGGCGTGCGAGGTCGAGCCGCCGGGAGCGGGCAGTGGCCCCTGTTCGAGGACGGTGACGTCGGTCCAGCCGCGGGCGGTGAGCTCGTCGGCGAGGGAGCAGCCGACGATGCCGGCGCCCACGATGACCACGCGGGGGCTCACAGGACCACCACCGAGCGGAGCACCTCGCCGCGGTGCATCTTCGCGAACGCCTCCTCGACCTGCTCCAGCGCGATGGTCTCGGAGACGAAGGCGTTCAGGTCGAGCAGACCGTAGAGGTACTGGTCGATGAGGAACGGGAAGTCGCGGCTCGGCAGACAGTCCCCGTACCAGGACGACTTGAGGGCGCCGCCGCGCGAGAACACGTCGATCAGCGGGAGGTCGATCCTCATCTCGGGGTCGGGGACACCGACCTGGACCAGGGTGCCCGCGTGATCGCGCATGTAGAAGGCCTGTTTGTACGTCTCCGGGCGACCGACGGCGTCGATGGCGATGTCGACTCCGAAGCCGTCGGTGAGCGCGCGGACGGCCTCGACGGGGTCCGTGCCGCGGGAGTTGACGGTGTGGGTGGCACCGAACTTCTCCGCCTGGTCGAGCTTCTTGTCGTCGATGTCGACGGCGATGACCTTCATGGCGCCGTTCAGGCACGCGCCCGCGATCGCCGCGTTGCCGACACCGCCGCAGCCGATGACGGCGACCGTGTCACCGCGGCCGACGTTGCCGGTGTTCACGGCCGCTCCGTAGCCGGCCATCACACCGCAGCCGATCAGGCCCGCGGCCTCGGGGCGGGCCGCCGGGTCGATCTTGACCGCCTGTCCGGCCGCGACCAGGGTCTTCTCCGCGAAGGCGCCGATGCCGAGGGCGTTGCTGAGGGGGGTGCCGTCGATGAGCGTCATCGGCTGAGTGGCGTTGCGCGAGTCGAAGCAGTACCAGGGGCGGCCACGGCGGCAGGAACGGCACGTGCCGCAGGGCGCCCGCCAGGCGAGCAGCACATAGTCGCCGGGTGCGAGGTCTGTGACGCCGTCGCCGACGGTTTCGATCGTGCCGGCCGCCTCATGGCCGAGGAGGAAGGGGAAGTCGTCGTTGATCGCGCCCTCCCGATAGTGCAGATCCGTGTGGCAGACCCCGCAGGCCTGTACGGAGACGAGCACCTCACCCGGGCCGGGATCGGGCACCACGATTGTCTGCACCTCGACGGGTGCGCCCTTTTTCACAGCGACTACGGCACGGACCTCGTGTGGCACGACCAGCTCCTCTGCTGTTGCGCAATGCACGATGGGTTGCGCTATGGGAGACATGGTGAGAACGCCATCAAGGGGCCGTCAAGAGGTGTGGGTTAACCCTTGGCAAAAGGAATCGGCCACCCGAAACACGGCCGACACACAAGAGCGCGGGGCCGGGTTTCCCCGGCCCCGCGCTCTACTTGGCGTCCGACTGGTGTGCGGCCCGTCTCCGGCTCGCGTCCGGAGCGTGTTCCGTCAGAAGCCGTATCCCATCCGGCGCGACAGATCGGCCGCGGCCTCCTCCGTGCGCTTGGCGAGTTCCGGCAGGCGGTCCGAGTCGAGCCGGTACACCGGCCCCGAGACGCTGATGGCGCCGATCACCTTGCCGTCGTGCGCGCGCACCGGGGCGGCTGCCGCGGCCAGGCCTCGCTCCAGCTCCTCGATGGCCATCGCGTACCCCTGGTCGACGATGGCCTCCAACTCCGAGCGCAGCGCGGCCGTTCCGGTGATGGTGCGCTCCGTGAACCGCGGCAGTGTTCTGGCCAGCAGCCCTTCGCGCAGCGTCGGCGGAAGGTGGGCCAGCAGCACCTTGCCGCTGGAGGTGGCGTGCAGCGGCGTACGCCTGCCCAGCCAGTTCTGGGCGGTCACGGACGCGGCGCCGCGGGCCTGCATGATGTTGACGGCCGCGTCGTCGTCGAGGACCGCGATGTTGACGGTCTCGCCCAGCTCGTCCGCGAGCTCGCGGCAGACGGGCACGCCCTCCTGGGAGATGTCGAGACGCACTGCCGCCGCCCCCGCCAGGCGGAGTACGCCGGCCCCCAGGTAGTACTTCCCTCGGTCCTTGGCCTGCGCCACAAGGCCGCGATTCTCCAGCACTCCGAGGAGCCGGAAGGCCGTGGACTTGTGCACCTCAAGCTCGTCGGCGATCTCGGTGACGCCCGCCTCACCGAGCCGGGCGAGGATCTCCAGCACGCTCACGGCGCGGTCCACCGACTGCACGGCGCTGCCCGCGCCCTTGGTCTGCTTCTCCGATGTCTCCTCGGTCTGCTCGGCCTGCTTCTGAGTGCGGGTCATGGCTCAACTCTCACCACCTGGCGGCCCTGATTGGACCGCATCTGCGGGAAGCCCTTGACGTGGCGGGCATCCCGCGCGGATTCTGTTGCGCATAGCGCTCCCTCGTGCGCCATGTGAAACATAACGTTACCGAAGAGTCCGTGACCGGCGTAGGTCGCGGACCAGACCGGACCTGACAGTCCCGGACTCAAGCGTCCTGGACCGAGAGGGGGGCCCGTGATTCCCGTCTGCCGCCTTGATGACCTCCCCGAGGGCGAGTCCGTCCGTATCGACACGACGCCGCCCATCGCCGTGTTCAACGCCGATGGCGAGCTGTACGCCATCGATGACACCTGCACCCACCAGGACGCCTCCCTCTCCGAGGGCTGGCTGGAGGGCTGTCTGGTCGAATGCCCGCTCCACGCCGCCTCATTCGATCTCCGCACCGGCCAACCCACGTGCCTCCCCGCGCGCCGCGCCGTCCGCACCCACCGCGTCACCGTCGACAACGGCGTCGTCCACGTCCACGTGGCGGCTCAGGAGGGCACGGCGGCATGAGGACCGTGACCGTCGTCGGTGCCTCGCTCTCCGGTCTGTACGCGGCTCGCGAGCTGCGTGCTCAGGGGTTCGACGGACGCCTGGTGGTCGTCGGGGACGAACCGCATCGCCCCTACGACCGCCCGCCCCTGTCCAAAGATTTCCTCACCGGCCGGGCCGATGAGGACCAACTCGCCCTCACCGACGCCGAGGAGACCGCCGAACTCGACGCCGACTGGCTCCTCGGCGTACGCGCCCGCGCCCTCGACGCCCGCGGCCGTACCGTCCTCCTGAACGACGGCCGCACCCTCTCCACCGACGGCGTGGTCATCGCCACCGGCGCCTCGGCCCGGGGACTGCCCGGCTGCGAACTCACCGGCGTGCACACCCTGCGCACCCTCGACGACGCCCGTGCCCTGCGCGCCGAACTGTCCGCCGGCCCCCGGCAGATCGTCGTCATCGGCGGCGGCTTCATCGGCGCCGAAACCGCCTCCTCGTGCGCCGCACTCGGCCACGACGTCACGGTCGTCGAAGCCGCACCGCTGCCGCTCGTACCCCAACTCGGCCCGGCCATGGCCGCGGTGTGCGCCGCACTGCACCGCCGCGGCGGTGTGGACCTGGTCACCGGCACCGGCGTCGCCGCCCTGCGCGGCACCGTGGCGATCACCGGCGTGGAACTCGCCGACGGCCGTACGCTGCCTGCCGACGTCGTGATCGTCGGCATCGGTGCCACCCCCACCACCGACTGGCTGGCGGGCTCGACACTCGCGCTGCACGACGGTGTGCTGTGCGACGACGGCTGTGTGACGGGGCTGCCGCAGGTGGTCGCCGTCGGAGACGTGGCCCGCGTCGGCGGCACCCGCGCCGAACACTGGACCAGCGCCACCGAGCAACCTCGCGTCGCCGTACGCAACCTCCTCGCCGGGCACACCACGGAGACCGTGCGCCCCGTGCCCTACTTCTGGTCCGACCAGTACGGTGCGCGGATCCAGTTCGCGGGACGGCGGCTCGCCACCGACACCGTCCGCATCGTGGAGGGCGCGATCACCGACGGCGCGCCGGACGAGGGCGGCTTCCTCGCGCTGTACGAGCGCGAGGGCCGCACAACGGCGGTGCTCTTCGTGGACCGCCCGCGCCCCTTCATGCGGGCCAGGCGCGAACTGGCGCGCGGGGCAAGCGCGGTGGAGGCGGCAGCCGCCACCCGGTGAGCTGGTCTTGAGATTCCGGACCAGCTCACTAGGAGTGCGACAACTGGCCCGCGCCGCCCCGACGGCGTATCCGCTCCTTGGCCCGCTCGGACGCCCGCTCCTGGCGCCGTGCCTTGCGCCGCTCGCGTCGCAAGGCACGCGCCGTGCTGCTCGGCGTCGACACCACGCCGTTGCGCTGGATCCACACCTGTCGGGTCACCCACACGTCCAGGGCGCCCCATGTAGCGACCACCGTGCTCGCCACGCTGCTCAGGACCATGGGGAACGCGAGCCAGGAACCGGCCAGCGTGCACAGGAAGGCCACCATCGCCTGGATCAGCGTGACAGCGATGATGATGACGGCCCGCACCGCGGACGTACGCACCGGATCGGGCAGCCGTGGTCTGCGCGCGGGCTCCTCGACCCACAACGGCCGGTAGTACGCCCGCTCTTCCTCCTGTTGCTCCTCCTGCGCCGGAATGTCGCGATCCGGCGCCTCTGCCTGGGCATCCCGCTCCGCCACCGCCGTTGCCCCGACGCTCAGCTGGGGCGTCTCGCGCCGCTCTGCCGTGCCCATCAACTTGTCACTCCCCACCGCCCAGCAGCCCCTCGCTGGGGTGTCACAAGACATCAACACCCCACGGCTGCCCGGCTTGCGCCGTTTTATGCCACCTGGGTGCGGCATGCGGCGCCTGAGCCGATTCCGTCCCCAACTCCCATACATACAGACGATCGACGTACCCCGAAGATTCCCAACGAGCGAAAAATTTCAGCCAACTGACCAAGTTCCCTGACAGGTTGGCGTTCGGCGTTCTGTGCCGGAATCGGGGAGGCAATCTCCCCCAATGAACGGACAACTGCGGATGTCCTGTTCCTGTCGAGACGGTGAAGCGGACGGAGTCCGTCCGGACGGGCCTTCGAGTTCCCTGTGTGTCGGTAGTAGGCTCACGCCGTTTGTTGACGCACATGTGTACCCCCGTCCGGAGGGGGTCGAGCTGGGGGAGGCCATGCGCTTTCGCGGGAAGTCCATCCGCCGGAAGATCGTGGCGCTGCTCATCGTGCCGCTGGTGTCGCTGACCGCGATCTGGGGCTTCGCCACGGTACTCACCGGGCGCGAGGCAGGTGAGCTGTTCGACGCTTCGTCCGTCGTGGAGAAGGTCACTTATCCCACCGAGGACACCGTCCGTGTCCTGCAGCAGGAACGCCGCCAGAGCCTCGTCTACCTCGCCGACCCCCGCGCCTCCGACGGGCTCGCCGCACTCCGTCGCAGCCGGGCAGCCACCGACGACGCCATCGCCGAGATCCGCAGAAACGCCGAGAACTCCGACGTACGCGACGCGGTGGGCGAGGGCACCGGCGGGCGGCTGACGGCCATGCTGGACTCCTTGGACGGCATCGAGCCACTGCGCCGCAGCGTCGAAGAGGGCACACTCACCCGGGCCAAGGCCCTGGAGCTCTACAACAACCTCGTCGAGCCCTGCTACGTCGTGCTCGGAAACCTGCATGTGGTCGACGACGTGGAGATGGACAAGCAGCACCGGGCCCTCGTCAACGTCGCCCTCGCGCGCGAACTGCTCTCCCGAGAGGACGCCCTGCTCGGCTCGGCGCTGGTCGTCGGCAGGATCTCCTCCGAGGAGATCCGCGACATCTCCGACCTCGTGGCCCAGCGCGACCTGATGTACGACAGCAACCTGCCGCTGCTCCCCTCCGCGGAGCGCGAGCGCTATCAGCGCTTCTGGAGGAACGCCGCCACCGCTCCGCTGCGGGTGGCCGAACAGGCAGCCATCTCCTCCGAGTCCGGCAAGTCCCGTGGCGTCACCGCGAAGAGCTGGGACACCGAGGCCGGCAACGTCCTCGACGAGCTGGGCACCCTCAACGACGAGGCGAGCGACCGCTACCAGGACCGCGTCCGCCCGATCGCCGTCGACGTCATCGTCAGGGCGGCCATCGCCGGTGTCCTCGGTCTGATCGCCCTGCTGGTCTCGCTCTTCCTGTCCGTACGCATCGGTCGCGGCCTCATCCGCGATCTGCGCGGGCTGCGTCTGGAGGCCCACGAGGCGTCCGGGGTGCGGCTGCCCAGCGTGAT
Organism: Streptomyces pseudoechinosporeus; assembly: GCF_054783935.1. Classification (NCBI taxonomy): domain Bacteria; kingdom Bacillati; phylum Actinomycetota; class Actinomycetes; order Kitasatosporales; family Streptomycetaceae; genus Streptomyces; species Streptomyces pseudoechinosporeus. The sequence continues at coordinate 22,357 of NZ_BAAGPS010000001.1, read as the reverse complement.
GCGCCGGCTCTCCGCGGGCGAACAGGTCGACGTGGAGACCGAGGTGCCGCGTCTGGAGTACGACAAGAACGAGATCGGCGAGGTCGGCCAGGCCCTCAACACCCTCCAGCGCGCCGCGGTCGAGGCAGCCGTCAAGCAGGCCGAACTGCGCGACGGCGTCTCCGAGGTCTTTGTGAACCTCGCCCGCCGCAGCCAGGTCCTGCTGCACAAGCAGCTCACCCTGCTCGACACCATGGAGCGCAGGACCGAGGACACCGACGAACTCGCCGATCTCTTCCGCCTCGACCATCTGACCACCCGTATGCGCCGCCACGCCGAGGGCCTGGTGATTCTCTCCGGCGCGGCCCCCTCCCGGCAGTGGCGCAAGCCCATCCAGCTGATGGATGTCGTCCGCGCCGCCGTCGCCGAGGTCGAGGACTACGAACGTATCGAGGTACGCCGACTGCCGCGCATGGCCGTCACCGGTCCCGCGGTCGCCGACCTCACCCACCTCGTGGCCGAACTCCTGGAGAACGCCACGGTGTTCTCGCCCCCGCACACCGCCGTCCAGGTGCTCGGCGAACGCGTCGCCAACGGCTTCACGCTGGAGATCCACGACCGTGGCCTGGGCATGGCCCCGGAAGCGCTCCTCGACGCCAACCTGCGGCTCGCCGAGACCCCGGAGTTCGAGCTGTCGGACACCGACCGGCTCGGCCTGTTCGTGGTCAGCCGCCTCGCCCAGCGGCAGAACGTACGCGTCTCCCTGCAGCCGTCCCCGTACGGCGGGACCACCGCGGTGGTGTTCATCCCCGACGCGTTGCTCACGGACGACGTGCCCGACACCAACGGCGTGGGCTTCCGGCTCGACCGGGCGCTCCCGCCGAAGCAGGGCGACGAGAACCGCAAGGCGGCGCTCTCCCAGGTACCGCTCCAGCTCCCGGGCCTGCCGGCCTCCATCCTGGACGGGCCGGTCGAACTGGAGGCTCCCGTCGACCTGGGTGCTCTGAACGACTTCCCGGGTGCCCTGGACGACGAGGACAGCGAGCGCGGCGGCATCTTCCGCCACCGTCGCTCCATCGCGGGGGGCCCGGTGGAGCAGCACCAGCAGGCACGTGAGGCCCCGGGCGAGCCGGCTCGCCCGGGCGACGGCGACCACCCCGGCGAACCCGCGCAGCTCCCGCGCCGCAGGGCCCCGAAACTCGTCAGCTCCCACGGCCGCCCCGTCACCCAGACGAAGCCGCGGCGCGTGGAGCCGACGGAACGCGCGAACGCCGAGGAGCCGACGGAAGCAGCGGAATCGGCTGAGGGGGCGGCCGAACGAGGGGGCGCCCTGGAGGAACTGCCGAAGCGCACCCGAGCCGCCAAAGCCAAACGGCTGCCGTCGCGTCGCGCACCGGCGGATCCGCTTCCCACCGGCCGGAGCGAGCCCGGTGCCGCTCCCGACGCGGGCACCGAGCCGGCGGACGGTGGGGTCGGGCTTGGCCGGACACCGGACCGTGGCGCCGAGCCCGGCAAGATCCCGGACCGTGACACCGAGCCCACGGGCAGCACCCGGCCGGCCGACCGCGGCCCTGAATCCGCAGGCCGCCGCCTCGATGCCGGTGAGGCACCCACCCGCGGACCCGAACGCACCGAAGCCTCGGCCCGAGGCGGTGAGCCCGGCGAAGCCCCGCCCCTCCCCAATCGCGCGTCGCGTCGCGGTACCGCGACGGGCGGCAGCCGCACAGGCGCCCCGCCCGCAGGCGGCGGCACCGGCCCGCTGCCCCGACGCGTACGGCAGGCCAATCTGGCCCCGCAGTTGAAGAACGGACCCGACCGGCGTGCCGAGCGCGACGCGACCCGCACCGGGAACGGCGCGGAGGCCACCGAGCGCGACGCCGACCAGGTACGCAGCCGTATGGCCTCGCTCCAGCGCGGCTGGCAGCGCGGCCGAGAGGAGAACGCCACGGGCGACGGGGCCCAGGACGGCACAGCACAAGGAACGACTAAGGGGGACGGTCGATGACCGCACCGAAGGACGCCGGCCACATCAGGACCAACAAGGCGTCGGGCGAACTCAACTGGCTCCTCGATGACCTGGTGGATCGTGTCGCCAGCATCCGTAAGGCACTCGTGCTCTCCAGCGACGGTCTGCCCACCGGGGTCTCCAAGGACCTGACCAGGGAGGACAGCGAGCACCTCGCCGCCGTCGCCTCCGGATTCCACAGCCTCGCCAAGGGCGTCGGCCGCCACTTCGAGGCGGGCAGTGTCCGGCAGACGATCGTCGAGCTCGACGACGCGTTCCTGTTCGTCACGGCCGCGGGTGACGGCAGCTGTCTCGCCGTACTCTCGGACGCCGACTCGGATGTCGGGCAGGTCGCGTACGAGATGACGTTGCTGGTCAAGAGGGTCGGCGCACATCTGGCACAGGCTCCGCGCACCGATCTGCCCGCAGGCGGGTAGTGGGATGGCATGAGCGGAGACGGTCAGGGGATGTCCCACTGGTTCGACGATGAGGCCGGACCGGTGGTCCGTCCGTATGCCATGACACGCGGCCGCACCACCAGCGCGGCCCAGCACCGCCTCGACCTGATCGCGGTGGTCGTGACGGAACCGCATGCCGACGAGCCGGGAGCGGCGCAGACGCTGTCCCCGGAGCACGAGGACATCGTCGAGCTCTGTCGCGACGCCCCGCAGTCGGTCGCCGAACTCGCTGCCGAACTCGACCTTCCCATCGGAGTGGTACGTGTCCTCATAGGAGATCTCGTGGCTGACGAAATGGTCCATGTGACGCGTCCGGTACCCCCCGCCGAGCTGCCGGACGAGAGTATTCTGCGCGACGTGATCAACGGGCTCCGGGCGCTCTGAGCAGCGCGGAAGCGGGGAACAGACGTGACAGGCTGGCAGTTCTGGGTCGACCGAGGCGGCACCTTCACCGACATCGTCGCGCGTCGCCCGGACGGCCGCCTGCTCACGCACAAGCTCCTCTCCGACAACCCGTCGCGGTACGCCGACGCCGCCGTCGCGGGCGTACGGAAACTCCTCCGCGACGACGGCCCCATCGACGCCGTCCGCATGGGCACCACCGTCGCCACGAACGCCCTCCTGGAGCGCAAGGGCGAGCGCACCCTCCTCGTCGTCACCCGTGGCTTCCGGGACGCGCTGCGCATCGCCTACCAGAACCGCCCGCGGATCTTCGCCCGCGCGATCGAACTGCCCGAGCTGCTCTACGAACGGGTCGTCGAGGCCGACGAGCGCATCGCCGCCGACGGAACCGTCCTGCGCGCCCCCGACCTGGACGCTCTCGCCGGGCCGCTGCAGAAGGCGTACGACGACGGAATCCGTGCCCTGGCCGTCGTCTGCATGCACAGCCACCTCCATCCCGTCCACGAGCAGGCCATCGGCGAGCTGGCCGCCCGTATCGGCTTCCCGCAGATCTCGCTGTCCAGTGAGGTCAGCCCTCTGATGAAGCTCGTCCCGCGCGGCGACACGGCCGTCGTCGACGCCTACCTCTCGCCCGTGCTGCGCCGCTACGTCCAGCACGTCGCCGATGAACTGCGGGGCGTTCGGCTGATGTTCATGCAGTCCAACGGAGGGCTCGCCGAGGCCGGACAGTTCCGCGGCAAGGACGCCATCCTGTCCGGGCCCGCGGGCGGCATCGTCGGCATGGCGCGGATGTCGCAGCTCGCTGGCTTCGACCGGGTCATCGGCTTCGACATGGGCGGCACCTCCACGGACGTCTCGCACTTCGCGGGCGAGTACGAACGCGTCTTCACCACCCAGATCGCCGGTGTACGGCTGCGCGCTCCCATGCTCGACATCCACACCGTCGCGGCGGGCGGCGGCTCCGTGCTCCACTTCGACGGCTCCCGCTACCGCGTAGGGCCGGACTCGGCGGGCGCGGACCCGGGGCCCGCCTGCTACCGGAACGGCGGCCCGCTCACCGTCACGGACGCCAATGTGGCCCTGGGCCGCATCCAACCCGCCTACTTCCCAAGGGTCTTCGGCCCGGGCGGCGACCAGCCGCTCGACGACGCCCTGGTCCGCGACCGGTTCGCCGCCCTCGCACGCGAGATCCGGGAGAGGACCGGCGACGACCGCACCCCCGAGCAGGTCGCCGAGGGGTACCTGCAGATCGCGGTCGCCAATATCGCCAACGCCGTCAAGCGGATCTCGGTGCAGAAGGGCCACGACGTCACCCGGTACGCGCTCACCACCTTCGGCGGCGCGGGAGGGCAGCACGCCTGCATGGTCGCCGACTCGCTCGGCATTCGCACCGTCCTCGTGCCACCCATGGCCGGCGTGCTCTCCGCGCTCGGCATCGGGCTCGCCGACACGACGGCCATGCGCGAACAGTCCGTCGAGGCGCCCCTGGAGGCGTCCTCGATGCCCGCTGTCCTGAAGACCGCGGACGACCTGGAGGGTGCGGCCCGCGCCGAACTCCTCGCCGAGGACGTCCCCGAGGACCGCATCCAGGTCACCCGCCGGGCCCAGCTGCGCTATGACGGCACGGACACGGCACTCGTCGTCGAGCTGACCGAGCCCGACACTATGATCCGCACCTTCGAAGACCGCCATCGCGCCACCTACTCCTTCACCCTCGACCGTCCGGTCGTCGTCGAAGCCCTCTCCGTGGAAGCCACCGGTCTCACCGAGCCCCCCGATCTCTCCGCCCTCGCCACCCCCTACTCGCCCCCCGGCACCCCGGAGACCGTCAGCCTCCACACGGGCGGCGCCTGGCGCGACGTACCCCTGCACCGTCGCGAGGAACTGCCCCCCGGCGAAACCGTCACCGGCCCCGCGATCATCACCGAAGCCAGCGCGACGACCGTCGTCGACGACGGCTGGCAGGCGGCCATGACCGACGACGGGCATCTGATCATGGAACGCGTGGTGGTCACGGAGAGTTCCGATGTCGGTACGGAAGCCGACCCTGTTCTCCTCGAGGTCTTCAACAACCTCTTCATGTCGATCGCCGAGCAGATGGGCGCCCGCCTGGAGTCCACCGCCCAGTCGGTCAACATCAAGGAGCGCCTGGACTTCTCCTGCGCGCTGTTCGACCCCGAAGGCAACTTGGTCGCCAACGCCCCTCATATCCCTGTGCACTTGGGATCGATGGGCACCAGCGTCAAGGAGGTCATCCGCCGCCGCGGCTCAGGGATGCGCCCCGGGGACGCGTACGCCGTCAATGACCCGTACCACGGCGGCACGCACCTTCCTGACGTCACGGTGATCACTCCGGTCTTCGACACGGAGGGTGACCGGATTCTCTTCTACGTCGCCTCGCGCGGCCACCACGCCGAGATCGGCGGTATCGCGCCCGGCTCCATGCCCGCGAACAGCCGCGTCATCGAGGAGGAGGGCGTTCTCTTCGACAACTGGCTGCTCGTGGAAGGCGGCCGGCTCCGCGAGGCGGAGACACGACGGCTCCTCACCGAGGCGCCCTACCCCTCGCGCAACCCGAAGACCAACCTCGCCGACCTGCGTGCCCAGATCGCCGCCAACCAGAAAGGCGTCGACGAAGTCGCCCGCATGATCGAGAACTTCGGCCTCGACGTCGTACAGGCGTACATGAAGCACGTCCAGGACAACGCCGAGGAATCCGTACGCCGCGTCATCGACGCCCTTGAAGACGGCGAGTTCACCTACGAGACCGACTCCGGCGCCGTCATCCGGGTGCGCATCTCCGTAGACCGCGAAAAACGCTCCGCCACCGTCGACTTCACCGGTACGTCGCCGCAGCTCGGCACCAACTTCAACGCACCCTTCTCGGTGGTCAACGCCGCCGTCCTGTACGTCTTCCGCACCCTGGTCGCCGACGACATCCCGCTCAACGACGGCTGTCTGCGGCCCCTGGACATCATCGTGCCCCCCGGCTCGATGCTCGCTCCCGAACCCCCTGCCGCCGTGGTCGCCGGTAACGTCGAGACCTCGCAGGCCATCACGGGCGCCCTCTACGGAGCCCTCGGAGTGCAGGCGGAGGGCTCCGGCACCATGAACAACGTTACCTTCGGCAACGAACGCCACCAGTACTACGAGACCGTGGCCTCCGGATCCGGTGCGGGCGACGGCTTCCACGGCGCATCCGTCGTCCAGACCCATATGACCAACTCGCGGCTCACGGACCCCGAGGTCCTGGAGTGGCGACTGCCCGTCCAGCTCGACGAGTTCGCCGTACGACGCGGCAGTGGTGGAGCCGGACGGTGGCGCGGCGGGGACGGCGCCGTACGCCGCATCCGGTTCCACGAGCCCATGACCGTCTCCACGCTCTCCCAGCACCGCAGGGTCGCGCCCTACGGCATGGCGGGCGGCGAGCCCGGGGCCCTGGGCGCCAACCGCGTGGAACGCGCGGACGGTACGGTCACCGAATTGGGCGGAAGCGACGCGGCGGACGTCGGCCCCGGCGACGTACTGGTCATCGAAACCCCCGGAGGCGGCGGATACGGTGCACCCCCCGCCCCATCCCCGTACGACACCACTGAAGCAGGAGAAGAGATCGATGATCTTCGGGCGTTCTGAGCGCGGCAAGGCCCCCGTCGAGCCCGTCACGCTCAAGATCCTCGTGGCGGGCGGCTTCGGCGTGGGAAAGACGACGATGGTCGGCGCGGTCAGCGAGATCAAGCCGCTGCGGACCGAGGAGGTGCTCACCGAGGCCGGCCGCCCGGTCGACGACACCAGCGGTGTGGAGGGCAAGAACACCACCACGGTCGCCATGGACTTCGGCCGCATCACACTCCGCGAGGACCTGGTCCTGTACCTCTTCGGGACGCCCGGACAGGACCGCTTCTGGTTCCTGTGGGACGAGCTCTCCACCGGCGCCCTGGGGGCCGTGGTACTCGCCGACACCCGCCGCCTGGAGGACTGTTTCGCCGCGATCGACTACTTCGAGCGGCGCTCCATACCCTTCCTGGTGGGCGTCAACTGCTTCGAGGGCGCCACCCGTTACCCCACCGAAGACGTCCGCCAGGCCCTCGACCTCGATCCCGACGTGCCCGTCGTGCTGTGCGACGCGCGCGACCGGGAGTCGGTCAAGGAGGTCCTCATCGGCGTGGTCCAGCACGCGATGGCGTACGCGGCCGAGCGCCGCCAGACCGTCACCACCTGAATCGCTCGCTCCTCACCCGGCCCGCCACGCGTACGGCCCGTACCCCCGCCGACTGGGGTACGGGCCGTAGTCCTCGGGCACGACACGCGTGACGCACGCGCGCGTGCACCCCAAAAACGCTGCACGCGCGCGTGCACCGCGAAAACGAGCGCTAGCTGGGACGGTCCTCGTGCCAGCCGAAGCTCTTCTCCACCGCCTTTCGCCAGTTGTGGTACTCGCGGTCGCGCACCGAGTCCTCCATCGACGGCGTCCACTCGACGTCCTTCTGCCAGTGCGACTTCAGCGTGTCGAGGTCGTTCCACACACCGGTCGCGAGGCCCGCCGCGTAAGCGGCGCCCAGGCAGGTCGTCTCGGAGACCTTCGGACGGATCACCGGCACCCCGAGCACATCCGCCTGGTGCTGCATCAGGAGGTTGTTCTTGGTCATGCCGCCGTCCACCTTGAGGGTCGTGATGTGCACCCCGGAGTCCTGGTACATGGCGTCGACGACCTCCCGGGTCTGCCAGCTCGTCGCTTCGAGCACCGCGCGCGCGAGGTGCCCCTTTGTGACGTACCGCGTGAGACCGGTGACGACCCCGCGCGCGTCGGAGCGCCAGTAGGGCGCGAACAGGCCGGAGAACGCGGGCACGATGTACGCCCCGCCGTTGTCGTCGACGCTCGCCGCCAGCGTCTCGATCTCGTCCGCCGCACGGATGATGCCGAGCTGGTCGCGGAACCACTGCACCAGGGCACCAGTGATCGCGATCGACCCCTCCAGGCAGTACACGGGCGCCTCGGAGCCGATTTTGTAGCCCATGGTGGTGAGCAGCCCGCTCTTCGAAGGAACCGGCCGGTTCCCGGTGTTGAGCAGCAGGAAGCTGCCCGTCCCGTAGGTGTTCTTGGCCGTGCCCACGTCGTAGCAGGCCTGCCCGAAGACCGCCGCCTGCTGGTCGCCGAGCGCCGAGGCGACCGGCACCCCGCCGAGTTGGCCCACAGCGGTCCCGTACACCTCGGAGGAGGACTTGATCTCCGGGAGCATCGCTTCGGGGACGTTCATCGCGGAGAGGATCGAGGCGTCCCACTGGAGGGTCGCGAGGTTCATCAGCATGGTGCGCCCGGCGTTGGTCACGTCGGTGACGTGACGGCCGCCGTCCGTGCCGCCGGTGAGGTTCCAGATCAGCCAGGAGTCGATCGTGCCGAAGGCGATCTCGCCCCGCTCGGCGCGAGCCCGCAGCCCCGGCACGTTGTCAAGCAGCCAGGCCGCCTTCGGCCCTGAGAAGTAGCTGGCCAGCGGCAGACCCGTCTGCTCGCGGAAACGGTCCTGCCCGTCCGAGCCGCCCAGCTCGTTGCAGAGCGCGGAGGTACGGGTGTCCTGCCAGACGATCGCGTTGTGCACGGGCTTGCCCGTGGCGCGGTCCCAAAGGACTGTCGTCTCCCGTTGGTTGGTGATCCCCAGGGCGCTGAGCTGGTCGGCGCGGAGTCCGGCCTTCGCGATCGCCCCCGCCACCACGGCCTGCACCTTCGACCAGATCTCGGTGGCGTCGTGCTCCACCCAGCCCGGCTTCGGGAAGATCTGACGGTGCTCGCGCTGGTCGACGGCGACGATCGCGCCGTCCTGGTTGAAGATGATGCAGCGGCTCGAAGTGGTGCCCTGGTCGATTGCGGCGACGAACTTGTCTGTCATGACGTCCCCTTCGTCGGATTCTTCAGAAGGCTGCGTTGAAGATGAGCCCCGAGAGCGCCCCGCCGATCAGCGGCCCCACCACCGGGATCCACGCGTAACTCCAGTCCGAGGTGCCCTTGTTGGGTATCGGGAGCAGGGCGTGGGTGATGCGCGGGCCGAGGTCACGGGCCGGATTGATGGCGTATCCGGTGGGACCGCCGAGCGACAGGCCGATGCCGACCACCAGGAAGGAGACGATCAGAATCGCGGTGCCGGACTCGCCGAGACCCTCGGTCAGGCCGAAGGCCAGGATCGGCAGAACCAGAGCGATGGTGGCGATGATCTCGGTGATGAGGTTCGCCACGGGATTGCGGATCGCGGGTGCCGTGGAAAAGATCCCGAGCGTCGGCTGCGCCTTCTTCTCCTCGGCGTTGGCCTGGAACTGGGCGAGGTAGACCAGCCAGCACAGGATCGCGCCGAGGATCGCGCCGATCATCTGTCCGGCGACGTAGAGATGGACCTTGTCCCAGTTCCCGGTGTCGATGGCGATGCCGAGTGTCACCGCCGGGTTGAGATGCCCGCCGGACAGCGGTGCCGCGGTGTACGCCCCGGCCATCACCCCGAAGCCCCAGCCGAACGCGATGACGACCCAGCCCGCGTCCTTCGCTTTGGAGTCGTTCAGTACCACGGCGGCGACGACTCCGGCGCCGAAGAGAATCAGGATGGCTGTGCCGATGACCTCACCGACGAAGATGTCTCCATTGCTCATGGCGGCTCCTAGGCCTCGCCCGGGGCGATCGGCCCCGGTCCACCGTGCAGGGTGCGTTTCCCATGGCTACTTCTGCCGAAGGCAGGGAGAGTCCCGCTCCCCGCCCGGCGTCCGTGATGAGCGTGCCGTGGCAGCCGAATCGCCCGTGGGGGATGACCCGTTGGCGCAGGCGAGGGCCCGCGCGGCGCAGTGCGTGAATACGCCGGAATGCGGCGACGCCGACTGACATCCGGAAGTGTTCACCGGAGGTCAAGGACCGTCAAGGTCGCGGACGGCAGTGGTTCTGGCCCGCGAAATTGCCTGAAGCGGGACGGTCGGGTTCCGCGCTGTACGGCAGTGACGCACGCGTCAGCTGCCGGACCCCGGGGACACGGTGCCGAGAGGCCGCTCAGCCCAGGCCCGGCCCGCCCGCCCCGCATCCCGCCTGCGCGGGCGCCGCCCCCGAGCCACGGCGGATCTCGTGGCCGGGCAGGCCCGCGTGGCCCAGCACCCAGCTTGCGCCCCGCAGCGACTTCGCGGCCTGCTTGAGCGGCGCCAGACACGCGGCGGCCTGCCGGTGGTCGGTCACGGTTCCCGGGGCGCACAGCACCGTGGCCAGGGACAGCGTGACGGCGAGGCCGCCGGCCGACCACGGCGTGTCGAGCACCGACGTGGCCAGCGGATCGAGTCCCTCCGGATCCGTCAGTACGAGAAAGTCGTCACCGCCGATGTGCCCCACGTGCGTGGCCCCGGACGCCGCCGCCTGCAGCGCCCGCCCCACCCCGCGGATCAGTTCGTCGCCCGCCGCGAACCCCGCACCGTCGTTGACCTGCTTGAAGCCGTCGACATCCAGCCAGCTCAGCGTGAAGATCCGCCCGCCCGCGATCCGCCGGTCCACCTCTGCGGTGATCGCGTCCGAACCCGGCAGCCGCGTCAGTGGGTTCAGCCCGGCCGCCTCCTCGACACGGCTCTCGGCCAGCGCCCGTACCAGATCGGCCAGTCGTACGACTCCTACGCACCGCCCGAGCCGGTCGACGACCGCGACATCGTCGGACGTACGGTCGCGGTCCCCGTCCGCCACCACGTCGAGGACTTCCCACGCGGTGGCGTCGACGCCGACCGTACGCGGCGCATCGCCGAGCTTGGCGGCCGGCCGGTCGGCGTACAGCGCGTGCCCGTAGCGGGCCGACAGCGACAGCAGGAACCGGGAACGGTGCACTGACCGCACCGGAACCCCGGCCGCGTCCACGAGCAACACCCCGGACACCTCCGGCGACCCGGTCAGCAGCGCCCGCACCTGCCCCGCCGACGCGCCTGCGGGCAACAGCGCCGCAGGGCGTACGAACTGCCGCACCGAGGGCCCGTACGGAGGCGTCGTCGCGGTGGCGTGGGAGAGCGCCGGAACGTATACGTCCGCTGCCGGACGGCGTGCCGGGGGACCGAACAGCTCGCCCTGCGCCAGTTGCGCGCCTGCCGACAGCGCCGTCGCACACTGCAGTTCGGTCTCGACGCCCTCGACGGACAGCAGCGCGCCGAGCTGCTCGCACAGCGTCCGCATCGCCCGCACGACTGCAGGCCGCGTCAGCAGGGAAGCATCGAGCTTGACCAAGTCGGGCGCGAGATCCGCGAGCACCCGAAGGGGCACGTCGCCGTCGCCGATGCCATCCGCGCAGATCCGGAAGCCCTCGCCGCGCAGCGCCGTGACCGCCTCGATGAGTGCCCGGTGCGGCACGTGCGTGAAGGGCGGTCCGACGTCGACCGTCACCTCCCACGGCATGCGCCCCGCCTCGCGTACGGCCTCACGCAGCGCGGCGAGCCCTCCGAGGTCGGCGAGGGTGCCCGCGAACACGTTGACGTGGAGCGGGAGCAGCGTCTCCTGACGGGCCGCCGCCCGGATCGCCAACGCGGCCAGCCGGCCGTCGAGTTCGGGGTCGCGGCGGGCCTGTGCGAGGACGTCACCGGCCTCCGGCCGGGCGAGTATCTCCAGCGCCGCGACCCCTCCGGTCGTCAGGTTGACGATCGGCTGGAAGGCGAAGCGGAGAGTATCCGTCCAGGAGCGCACGGAAGCATAATGACGCTTCCGGTGTGAGCCCAAGCCCAGTTCACGAGCTGTTCACGCAGGATTCCGGGCTGATCACTCAGTGTACGGAAGGCCATTTCAGCTCCCACGTCATACGGGCGCCCTGCCCTCACCGGACGGCTATCACGGACGATCCGTGCCCGAACAGCCCCTGGTTCGCCGTGATCCCCACCCGTGCGCCGGTGACCTGCCGTTCGCCCGCCGTACCGCGCAACTGCCAGGTGAGCTCGCAGACTTGGGCGATGGCCTGGGCCGGAACGGCCTCTCCGAAAGAGGCGAGTCCGCCGCTGACGTTCACGGGTATTCGCCCGCCCGGGGCCGTCGCACCCTCTCTCAGCAGCTTGGCGGCCTCGCCCTCGCCGCACAGCCCCAGGTCCTCGTACCACTGCAACTCCAGGGCCGTGGACAGGTCGTAGACCTCGGCGAGCGAGAGGTCCTCCGGGCCGATGCCCGCCTCCTCGTACGCCGCCCGCGCGATCGACGCGCGGAACGTCTCGGCCGCCGGCTCCACCGCGACCGCTGAGTCCGTCGCGATGTCCGGCAGATCGAGGACCGTGGTGGGGAAGCGCGGTGTCACCGTGGACACCGCGCGGATCCGTACCGGATCCGCGACTCCATGGCGCCGCGCGAACTCCATGCTGGACAGCACGAGCGCCGCGGCCCCGTCCGAGGTCGCGCAGATGTCGAGCAGCCGCAGTGGATCGGCGACGACGGCAGAGGCGGCAACTTCCTCGGCGGTGACCCGCTTGCGGTACCGCGCGTTCGGATTCAGCGCCCCCAGGGCGGCGTTCTTCACCTTGACCTGTGCGAAGTCCTCTAATGTGTCCCCGTGCACGGCCATCCGCCGCCGCGCGTACAGGCCGAAGTACGTCGGATTCGTCGCCCCCAGGACACGGAACCGCAGCCAGTCCGGATCGTCGGGCCGGTCTCCGCCCGCGGGCCGGAAGAACCCCTTCGGAGCCGCGTCCGCACCCACCACCAGGACCACGTCCGCAAGGCCCGAAAGGATCTGAGCCCGCGCCGTGTTGACGGCCTGCGCACCTGACGCGCACGCCGCGTACACACTCGCCACCCGGGCGCCCTGCCAGCCCAGCGCCTTCGCGAACGTCGCCCCCGCCACGTACCCCGGATAGCCGCCACGGACCGTGTCCGCCCCCACGATCGAGCCGACGTCCCGCCAGTCGACCCCCGCGTCGGCCAGTGCCGCGCGCGCCGCCACCGTCCCGTACTCGACGAAACCGCGTCCCCATTTGCCCCAGGGATGCATGCCCGCGCCGAGCACCGCCACCTCACCCGTCATGCCCCCACCCCCGTCGGCCGCCAGTGCCACGTCGTCCAGGTCGTCTCCGCATCCGCGTTCAGCACGCCCGGGACGACCTCCACCTCCATGCCCACCGTCAGATCGGCGACGGTGACTCCGGGAACCGCCTGTCCGAGCACCACGATCCGCTCGAATTCCAGCTCCACAGCGATCAACGCGTATGGCTGCCATTCGAGTTCCGGGTCGGACACATACGGTGACGGTGGCCGGTACCGGCTGTCGGTGTATGACCAGACGCGGCCCCTCCGGGACAGCGGGACCTCGGCCAGCTCGCCGCCCGGGCAACCCGGGTTGCGGCAGAAGGCGTCCTCACGGGGGAAGAACACCGATGTACAGGCCGAGCAGCGCGTGCCCAGAAGCCGGAAGTCGTCCCCCTCGCCGGCGAACCAGCCGGGGACCACGGGTGTGCGGGTGCGGGACAAGATCCCTCCAGGCGTCTATATCTGACGGATCGTCAGAAGTGTGCCATGGGACGCGTTGATTGGGCAGGGCGTCAGCGGACAGGTCCCTCGTCAGGAGAACCGCTCAGGCGCTTCCAGGCGTCGGTGTATCGGTAGGGGCGGCCGGAGCCTACGGGGGTGGTTCCGGCCGTCTCTCGCCTCATGGAGACGGCCCTCCGGAGGCGCCCATGTGATGACCGGATACAGTCCGCGGCGTGTCCCCGTCCCAGAACCCGCCCGCTAACTCCGCCCCGGACTCCCACTGTTCGAGCTGCGGAGCACCCTACGGAGAGGGCGTCTCCGGTTGGCCCCGCACCTGCGCCTCCTGTGGCGCCGTGGCCTACCGTAATCCGCTGCCCGTCGCGGTCGCCCTTCAGCCCGTGTACGACATCAAGGGCACCGCCCTGGTCGTCATCACCCGAGCCATCGCTCCCGCGCGCGGGGGCATCGCTCTGCCCGGAGGGTTCATCGACCACCGGGAGGACTGGCGGCACGCCGTCGTCCGCGAGCTCAAGGAGGAGACGGGCATCGACGCGGCGGCCCGCGACGTACGGCTCACCGACGCGATGAGCTCTCCCGACGGCCACCTCCTGCTCTTCGGGCTGCTTCCGGAGCGCCCGGCCGCCGCACTGCCGCCGCCTTCCGCGACGGACGAGACCGAAGGCTGGCACCTGCTCCGCACGGCGACCGAACTCGCCTTCCCGCTGCACACCGTGGCGGCGCGGGCGTTCTTCGAGGGCCGGTACGTCTGACGCGTCGTCCAGGGCGGACGCGCCGTCCAGTGCGCCCGAAGGGCCGCTCAGGAGCGCGTCACAGGCCTCCCAGCCCGCGGACCCGTACGGGGCGGGACGGCTCGCTCGGTCCGTCCTCCCCGTCCTGCTCGACGACCACCCGCTGTCCTTCCCAGCGCGTCACATACCGCTCGATCTCCGGCTCGTCCCATCCATCGCCCGTGTCCGGCACCACGAGCCCGCCTCCGGTACGTCCAGGGGCGGGCGCCCACACCTCCAGCTCCAGGCCGCCGTCGGTGCCGCGTACGGGCACGACGGCACCCGCGCGCGCGAGCACCGGAATCCGCGACAAGGGGGCATCGACCAGCACCTGAGCGGGCCCTTCGTAGCACTCCTCGGTCACCGTGTCGTACCAGCACCCTCGCGGCAACTGCACCGCACGCCGGTCCGTACCCGGGTCCAGCACCGGCGCCACCAGGAGGCAGTCGCCGAGCAGGAAGGTGTCGTCGCAGTCGCGCAGCGCCCTGTCCTCGGGCGCGCCCCACCACACCGGCCGCACATACGGCGCCCCCGTACGGTGCGCCAGATGCGCCAGCGTCACGAAGTACGGCAGCAGCCGCCGCCGCTCGACGAGCGCCACGCGCGCGTGCTTCAGGATCTCGTCGCCGAACTCCCAGGGCTCCCTGCGCCCGGCGCGCAGACTCGCGTGGGTACGGAACAGCGGCAGATACGCGCCCAGTTGGAACCAGCGCAGATACAGCTCGGACGACGGACTGCCGTCGAACCCGCCCACATCGGGGCCCGAATAAGGCACCCCGCACAGCCCGAGTCCCACCACCAGCGACAACGACGCCCGCAGCCCCGGCCAGCCGGTGGCCACGTCCCCGGACCAGGTCCCTCCGTAGCGCTGCATTCCGGCCCACCCGGAGCGCGAGAACATGAACGGCCGCTCCCTCGGCATCAGTTCACGCAACCCTTCGTAGCCGGCCCGCGCCATGCAGAGCGCGTACACGTTGTGCGCCTCACGATGGTCACCGCCGCGTCCCTCCAGGTCGTGCCGTGCCGAACGGGGCAGTGTGTTCTCCCCGAAGGCGGTGAACGACACCGGCTCGTTCATGTCGTGCCAGAAGCCCGCGAAACCCTGTGCCAGCCGCTCCTTGTAGAGCCCGCCCCACCACTGGCGCACCCGCGCGCGCGTGAAGTCCGGATACACCGACTCGCCCGGCCAGACGACACCGCGCACCAGCCTGTTCGCGGAGTCCCGCACGAAGGCCTCCACCGCGGACCCGCTGTCGTACACCGCGTTGACCCGTTCGGCCTTGACCGCCGGATCCACGATCGACACCAGCCGGATCCCGTTCCGGCGCAGCTCCTCGGCGAGCACCGGCAGCTTCGGGAAGTGCTCCCGGTCGACCGTGAACACCTGGTGCGCGTCGAAGTGGTCGATGTCGAGGTGGACCGCGTCCAATGGCAGCCCACGCTCCTGATAGCCGGCGACGATCCGCCGCACCTCCTGCTCGCTGCCGAAGCCCCACCGCGCGTGATGGTGCCCCAGCGCCCACGCAGGCGGCAGCGCGGCGGCCCCCGTGAGCGAGGCCCAGGTGCGCAGCACGCGCGCGGGGGTGCCCACCATCATCCAGCAGCGCAGCGGCCCGCCGTCCATCCGCAGTTCGCTCGTCCCGGCCCGGTCGTGCCCGGACCCCGCGCCCTCCTCGCCCTCGCGCAAGGTCACGGTGCCGTCCCATGTGCTGTCGTGGAACACGAGATGCGTGGCGGCGTCGGCCACCACCATCTGCACCGGCATGGTGATGTACAGCGGATCGTCGCCCGGACCGAAGGAAAGGCCGGGATCGGTGTTCCACAGCCGGTACGTGCCGTCGCGCAGCCGTGGCCCCGACGCGCGCCCGCCCAGGCCGAAGAACCGTGCGTCCGCGGCCACTTCGGACCGTTGCATCCACCGCGCCCGGCCCCCGCCGACCGGCTCCCACCACCGGGGCGGCAGATCGCGGCGCAGGGTCACACCGCCCGGCGTACGCACCTCCACGGCGCCGTTCCGCGAGATGACGACCGTCACGCGCTCGGCCACCACCCGCCAGGCGCCGTCCTTGTCCGGCTCCAGAACGGCCCGCGGGTCCGGCTTGGGGGAGCGGCCGGCGAGCGCGTACGACGGCTCGGGTCCGGCCCCGTCCCAGCCCCAGAAGACGGCTCCGTTCACGGCGACGGTGATGCGCAGCTCCGACCGGGTGAACCGGACCAGTCCGCCGCCGGGCCCCGGCTCCACGCCCAGCACCGGCCCGGGCACCCGCGCGCGCTCGGCACCACGGGGTGCAAGCCCGGAGGCGTCGGCACGCCTCCTGCGCCACGCGGCCCGCACGGTACGCCACCCCTGGGCCGCCCCCGTCGAACCGACCGCCTTCACCGAGCGCACCAGGTCACGACCGTCCATGCTGCTCAGCCTGCCATTGCCCTGCCCACATGTGTGAGTCGTTCAACTGCCGTTCACCCGCGACGGGACCACATCTTCACGACCCGGACCATGTGGGGCGCACGACACGGACCATCCTTGGCGCGCCCTGGTGCGGAAGTCGATCACGTGGCATCGTCCGTGTCAGCCGCGTGACGCGCACAACCCAGCCCGTGCGTGATACACGCACACGACGCGCACAGTCCGGGAGCCGCCCCATGACCTCAGCGAACCCCTCACCGCTCTGGCAACCCGACCAGGAACGCATCGCCCGGGCACAGATCACCAAATTCCAGGCCTGGGCGGCCGAACACCACGGAGCCCCGGCCGAAGGCGGCTACGCGGCCCTCCACCGCTGGTCCGTGGACGAGCTGGACACATTCTGGAAGGCCGTCACCGACTGGTTCGACGTACGGTTTTCGACCCCCTACGCGCGCGTGCTCGGCGACCGCTCAATGCCGGGTGCCCAGTGGTTCCCCGGAGCCACACTCAACTACGCCGAGCACGCCCTGCGCGCGGCTGAGACCCGCCCCGACGTCCCGGCCCTCCTCTACGTCGACGAAACCCACGAGCCGCGCCCGGTCAACTGGTCCGAACTGCGCCGTCAGGTCGGCTCCCTGGCCGCCGAGCTGCGCACCCTCGGCGTACGCCCCGGAGACCGCGTCAGCGGCTACCTCCCGAACATTCCGCAGGCCGTCGTCGCCCTCCTTGCCACGGCCGCTGTGGGTGGCGTCTGGACATCCTGTGCGCCCGACTTCGGCGCCCGCAGCGTCCTCGACCGCTTCCAGCAGGTCGAACCGGTCGTCCTGTTCACCGTCGACGGCTACCGCTACGGCGGCAAGGAGCACGACCGCCGCGACACCGTTGCCGAACTGCGCCGCGAACTGCCCACGTTGCGCGCCGTGGTCCATGTCCCGCTGCTCGGCACCGAGGCTCCCGAAGGCGCCCTGGAGTGGTCGGCGCTCACCTCCGCGGACGTGGAGCCCGTCTTCGAAGCAGTCCCCTTCGACCATCCCCTGTGGGTGCTCTACTCCTCCGGCACGACCGGCCTCCCGAAGGCCATCGTCCAGTCCCAGGGCGGCATCCTCGTCGAGCACCTCAAACAGCTCGGTCTGCACTGCGACTTGGGCCCCGAGGACCGCTTCTTCTGGTACACCTCCACCGGCTGGATGATGTGGAACTTCCTCGTCTCCGGCCTCCTGACGGGCACCACGATCGTTCTGTACGACGGCAGCCCCGGCTACCCGGGCACGGCCGCCCAATGGCGCATCGCCGAACGCACGGGAGCCACCCTCTTCGGCACCTCGGCCGCGTACGTCATGGCGTGCCGCAAGGCGGACGTGCACCCCTCCCGCGACTTCGACCTCTCCCGTGTGCAGTGCGTCGCCACCACCGGCTCGCCCCTGCCGCCCGACGGGTTCCGCTGGCTGCACGACGAGGTCCGCGATGACCTGTGGATCGCCTCCGTCAGCGGAGGCACCGACGTCTGCTCCTGCTTCGCAGGCTGCGTACCCACGCTTCCCGTGTACATCGGCGAACTCCAGGCACCGTGCCTCGGCACCGACCTCCAGTCCTGGGACCCCAGCGGCAAACCCCTGACCGACGAAGTCGGCGAGCTGGTCGTCACCAATCCGATGCCGTCCATGCCCATCCGCTTCTGGAACGACCCCGATGGCAGCCGCTACCACGACAGTTACTTCGACATGTACCCCGGAGCCTGGCGCCACGGAGACTGGATCACTGTCACCTCACGCGGCTCGGTGATCATCCACGGCCGCTCCGACTCCACGCTCAACCGCCAAGGCGTGCGCATGGGTTCGGCCGACATCTACGAAGCCGTTGAACGCCTCCCCGAGATCCGCGAGTCCCTCGTCATCGGCATCGAACAGCCCGACGGCGGTTACTGGATGCCCCTGTTCGTGCACCTCGCGCCGGGCGCCGTACTCGACGAAGCCCTCCTCGGACGTATCAAGCAGACCATCCGCGAACAGCTCTCGCCCCGCCACGTCCCCGACGAGGTCATCGAGGTGCCCGGCATTCCGCACACCCTCACCGGCAAGCGCATCGAGGTACCGGTCAAGCGCCTGCTCCAAGGCGCTCCCCTCGAAAAGGCCGTCAACGTCGGCTCGGTGGACAGCGTCGAGCTGCTGCACTTCTACGCGGACCTGGCCCGCAAGCGCCCCTGATCAGGGTGCTGACCTGCGTCTTTAGCGCACGACCGCGTGCGTGAACCCCTCGCCCGACGGCCATTGTCAGTGCCGCCGGTTACGGTGAGTGAGCATTGATCGACTGCACTCAGGGGGAAAAAATGGCGCACATCCAGCACCAAAGCATGCGACGCGTCCTGCGCCGCGAAATCGCCGGCACCATTGGCGTGCTGACCGACGAGCAGGACTTCATGGCGATGCGGCGCTACCGCACCTTCGCCTTCGCCGACCACGCGAGCTACCTCCAGCAGGTGGAAGGCCTGCTCAGGACACTCGCCTCCCAGGGCGGCCACACCACAGTGGCACTCTTCGACCCGGAGGAATACGCAGAGTTCTGCGCCGAGCACGGCCTGGAACCCGACGCCCCGACCAGCCGCACCCGCTTCACAGCGGAGCTCGCCTCAACCGGCCCCACCCTCCCGTACGAGGGACAGCCCCTCGCCGACCTCGTCCCGGCCCTCGTCGACGAGGCCGTCCGACAAGCCACTTGGGAGTACGCGACGACGCTCCTGTCCCGCATCGGCAACTGCGCGTCCTGCGGCGAGGACATCGGCCGTGCGGCCTTCATCCGAGCATCTGACCTGCTCGTCCGCATCCTCGAAAGCACAGGCCCCGGCGAGCGCCACCTCGTGTGCAGCGTCTCGACCGCGCCGGAAACGCTCATCGCGGTCCTCCATGCCGACGACGACCCCGAGGGCACACCCCAGCTCGACGAGGCCGACGCCCTCGAATTCACCACCGTCCTGGCCGTCGGCATCGCCACCCAGAGTGCTGGAGGCCTCGTCATGCGCACCAGCGCCCCCGACACGACGGACCGCGTCTTCGGCTGGCGCCTGCGCGGCGAGGGCCTGGAACCGCTGACCGCCGGAGAGGTCTTCGACGCCTACTGCAACGACATCGAATCCGGCGACCTCGTCTCCCCGGAGTCGGGCGTCGACTACTGCGCGCCGCCGGACCTGAGGGACGACGGCCCTCCGACGGCGCATACGCACTGAACACGCGAGGGGCGCCCCGCCTGCGGGGCGCCCCCGGTCACCGCTGGTCAACGGTGCGGGCCGACTTACTCGCCGGACAGCACCGCCTGAGCCGCCGTGCGCGCCTCTTCGGCGCTGTCCGAGGCGCGCGCCGCCGCCGCGGCACGCTCGCACTGCGCCAGCGCGTACTTGGCCAGCGTCGCCCGGACGTACGGAATCGACGCCGCACCCATAGAAAGGGAGGTGACTCCCAGACCGGTCAGCACACACGCGAGCAGCGGGTCTGACGCGGCCTCGCCGCAGACACCACAGCTCTTGCCCTCGGCCTTCGCCGCCTCGGCGGACAGCGCGACCAGGTCGAGCAGCGCGGGCTGCCACGGATCCTGGAGACGGGACACCGCGCCCACCTGACGGTCGGCGGCGAAGGTGTACTGCGCGAGATCGTTGGTTCCCAGCGACAGGAACTCGACCTCTTGCAGGATCGACCGCGCCCGCAGAGCGGCCGACGGAATCTCGACCATGGCACCGAACTTCGCTTGCAGCCCAGCCTCACGGCACGCATCCGCGAACGCCTTGGCATCGATACGGTCCGCGACCATCGGCGCCATCACCTCGAGGTAGACCGGCAGCCCCTCGGAAGCCTTCGCGAGCGCCGTCAGCTGCGTACGCAGCACCTCCGGATGATCGAGCAGCGTCCGCAGACCACGCACGCCCAGTGCCGGGTTCGGCTCGTCGGCCGGCGTCAGGAAGTCGAGCGGCTTATCGGCACCCGCATCCAGCACACGCACCACGACACGACCCTCAGGAAAGGCCTCAAGGACCTTGCGATACGCCTCTACTTGCTTGCTCTCCGACGGCGCATTCTTGCTGTCGTCAAGGAAGAGGAACTCGGTACGGAACAGACCGACACCCTCTGCACCGGCCGCCACCGCCGCCGGCACATCCGCGGGACCACCGACATTGGCCAGCAGCGGCACCTTGTGCCCGTCCGAGGTGGCTCCGGGCCCGCTCGACGCGGCAAGCGCCGCCTTGCGCTCGGCGGCCGCGGCCCCCATGGCGGCCTTCTTCTCGGCACTCGGGTTCACGAAGATCTCACCGGTGCTGCCGTCCACCGCGATCATCGTTCCCTCGGCGAGCTCACCCGCTCCTGGCAAGGCGACCACGGCGGGCACGCCGAGCGCCCGCGCCAGAATCGCGCTGTGGCTGGTAGGCCCGCCCTCCTCAGTGACGAAACCGAGGACCAGAGCCGGATCCAGCAGGGCAGTGTCGGCAGGCGCAAGGTCACGAGCAATAAGGACGTACGGCTCGTCACTGTCCGGGACGCCCGGCATCGGAACACCGAGCAGACGGGCGACGATACGGTTCCGCACGTCGTCAAGGTCCGCCACACGACCGGCGAGGTACTCACCAGCACCCGCAAGCAGAGCGCGATACGCGGCGAACGCGTCGTACACCGCGCGCTCCGCCGTGCTTCCGACAGTGATACGCCGCTCGACATCGGCCATCAGCTCCGGGTCCTGAGCCATCATGGCCTGGGCCTCGAGCACCGCCTGGGCTTCGCCGCCCGCCAGATTTCCGCGCGCTATCAGGTCGGCCGCCACGGCTTCCACGGCCTTACGGGCGCGCCCCTGTTCGCGCTCCGCATCCTCTGCCGGGATCTGCTTGGCAGGCGGCTCGAGAACCGCCGTTCCCATGTGCCGAACCTCGCCGATCGCCACACCGTGGCTCACGCCGACGCCTCGCAGCGTTGTCTCCATGTCACCTGTCTCCGATAGAGCGGCGGGTCCCGCCACCGCGGTGGTTGTCCTGCCTGTCGTTCATGACGGCACTGAAGTCAGTGCCAGCTGAAGAGAGCGTCGCCAGCCTTCACGTCGCCGTCAACGTTGAGGTCGAAAAGCGACTCGGCCGCAGCTTCGAGCGCCACGATGGGACACACCGGGGACTTGCCTGCCGCTTCGACGGCAACCGGGTTCCAGCGGACCATGACCTGACCGCGCTGTACGGTGTCCCCCTTGTTGATCAGTAGCTCGAACCCCTCGCCATTCAGCTGGACAGTGTCGATACCGAGGTGCGTGAGCACGCCGTGGCCCTGCTCGTCGACCACGACGAAGGCGTGCGGATGAAGCGAGACAACAACGCCGTCGATGGGGGCGACGGCCTCGGAGGGCTCACGCACGGGGTCGATTGCAGTGCCGGGCCCAACCATCGCTCCGGAGAAGACGGGATCGGGTACGGCTGCGAGCCCGATGGCACGCCCTGCAAGCGGGGACGTCACGGTGGTCATGGGGAGGCCTCCCAGGGGTGGAGATTCATATGGACCGTCACTGCCTGTATCGGACGGCGCACTGTTCAGCAGCGTAAGTCATGAGAAGTCCCGGTCCGCCGGAGAGGTCCCGGTTGGCGGGCCCTAGGGCACCGCACAAACGATTTGCGCCCGCTCCTGAGCCCGCTGTAGAGTCGTACACCTGCTTGAGGCGGGCGACGCGACCAAGCGTCGTTGCCTGGCAGCATCCAAACTTGTCAGATCCTATCTCGGGGCCTGGTTCTGCATGTCCGCAGTACCATGGTCAGTGAGACGGTAGAACCCTGATAGAGTTTGGAAACACCGAAGGGAAGCCCGGAGGAAAGCCCGTGAGGGTGAGTACGAAGGAAGCGTCCGTTCCTTGAGAACTCAACAGCGTGCCAAA